>JAZNLE010000093.1:0-27864 GCA_045578885.1 Acutalibacteraceae bacterium
CCTGCAATGAAGGTCAGAATGCCGCACACAAGCTCTTTAACGAGGTAGTTAACCTCAACACCGGGCGGCAGCACCGTAAGAACAAGGCAGACGGAATGCGGACACTGACAGAACAGTTGGCTAAAGATAATGTTGAGCACGAGTAAACGTTTTTGAAAATCAAAATCCCGACAGCTTCCGCTGTCGGGATTTTTTTAGCACTGTTTCATAAGACGTATGTAGAATTCTACTGCTCTTGAGATGACCTCTACGCGAATCTTTTCATTATTTCCATGAATTGTCCGGCGTTCTTCAGTGGTCAAGTCCATTGCAGAAAAACGATAAACACGGTCGGATATTCTGCCGTAATGACGGCTGTCAGAACACTGCACCATAAGGTAAGGCGACACTATTGTTCCCTGCCAGGTTGAAGCCACCGCTGTTGCTACCTTGTCCCACGCTTCGCAGTAAGTTTCGGAAATTCGGCTTGGGTTCATACCGCCGAGCGAGGACACCTCAATATTCTCATTATCAATGGTTTTCTTCAAGTATTCGAGCGCGCTGTCCATCGTGTCACTTGGATTAAGACGGATATTAGAAACAAAGCTCGCTTCGGGCGGAATAACATTAAAAGCATCGCTACCGCTTGCCATTGTAAATGCAACAGTAGTACGCATAAGCGCGTTCATTTCCCCGCCCTGCTTTTTGCAAAGCAGATTAAGCACAGGAGAAAACAGCCAAAGGTTTGAAAAAATGAGCTTATACACAAAGGAAGAATGTCTGCCTAAGGTGTCAAACATCTCTTTTACGGGCCTTGTTATGTGCATTTTAAAGGGATTCTCCTCAATTCTGCAACAAGCTTCCGCCAAAGACGGAATCGGTGAATTAGGCTTCGGTGCTGAAGCGTGACCGCCCCCCGATACTGCCTTATATTCAACATTAAGCATACCCTTTTCGGCTATACCGATAAGTCCGCAAGGTTCTTTAACCCCTGGGAAAACGCCCTCTACTACTGCGCCGCCCTCGTCTACTACAAGCGCTAATTCTATCTTATTTTCTTCGAAGTAATCGACAATTTTAACAGCGCCAAGGCCGTTGATTTCTTCATTACCCGAAAAGGCAAAATATATATCATTTTCGGGGACAAAGCCTTCGGTTATAAGCGCCTCTGCGGCAGATAAAATGCCGTTCATTGTCGCCTTTGTATCGAGCGTTCCCCTGCCCCAAACAATACCATCTATGAGTTCGGCATCAAAGGGCGGGTTTTCCCAACCGCTCTCATCTGCAGGCACAACATCATAATGCGCCATCATAACCGATGGAGCATCGTGTTTTTTGCCTTCCCATAAAAAGAGAAGTCCGCGCTCTTCAGAAAGTTTTAACTTACAGGTTTTGAAAACTTTGGGATAAAGCTTGGGCAAAGCCTTTATAAGCTTCGTAAACTCCTTGTCATTTTCTAAAGACGCATCCTTATAGGAAACTGTCTTAAAACGGACAAGCTCTTGAAGGGTTTTAACTGCTCTGTCCTTGTCAAAACTGAACGTTTCTTCAACAATCTTCGCATTTTCCTTTGGCTTGAAATTGAAGGCTCTCAAAAGTAGAAAACCGACAAACAACACTAAAGCCAAAGCAATTATAATTCCAACCATTAAATAACACCTTTTTTATACAAAATTCTTGCAACGCCGAGCGTGAACAAAACACCCACGGGTGCCATAATTCCAACCTCGCCGCTTGAAAGCGGAGTGAAAATAAAGAGCGCCAACATCAAGATCATAGGAGCAATTGCGAGTTTGAAGTTTTTTGAAACAAATACAACAGCCAAACCGCCGAAAAGTGCGGGTAAAAGCTGATCAAAAGCTGGTTTCAACACTTCCGATTCAAGCACCGCGCCAAGATTTGAAACCATAATCAAAACAACACCGATAATGATTATAAAGGTTGTCACGATACTCGAAACTGCGATAGCGATAGTCGAAATAATTTCACCCTCTTCGGAATTTGCCTTAACATTTTCTTTTTCCATTGCATCAAGCGCGCAAGGAAGCTTTAGATTCGATATATTACCTGTCACGAAAGACAAATAAGAACCGCCCGCGCCCAACATTGGAATGTATGTAAAAATTTCAATAATACCAACTGCCCAATACATAGGAAGAACCGAAAGCATAGCTTTAAGCATTGCTGACCACTGCGGTACTGCGCCGAATAAAAGGCAAAGCACCAACGGAAAAGCCAGTACGAGCACGAATAAAGAGTATCCCCAGATGCGTCCGTCGCGATGAACGCTTTCAAGATATGTCATTTCTTTTTTCATAAAGCGTCCCTCCTTAAGATAACAAATTTGTGATAGGTATAGCCGTCGCCATACCGCCGACAAGACTTATAGGCAGAGCATAATCGGTTATCCATCTTGCCTTAAATACCTTCGAACAAAGTCCGCAAATAAGCATAATAACCGCCGAAACCGCCATTACGAGTACGGGAATAAGCGCCGAGGTCTTACCCGAAAATACGCTCGAAAAATCCCAGAAAACATAACCGAGGAACGCCGAAATCATACCGAGAAACATGGCGTTTGTAAAAATCTCACTCCACTTTTTGTCCATATTCTCGATTTTCTTCATACCCTTTTGAATTTTCTTAGCCAAAAGCGGTGTCAGGAAAATACCGATTATAATACCAAGCGTCATAACCCAAGCCACCGTCACAAATGCGGATGCAGAGGTTATTTGCTTGCCCATTTCGGTTCCAAGTTCGTTTAATGTGTTACCTGCGGCAATCGTTTCATACGAAAGCGAGCCGATAATCGAAAGACGAAGCCAAGGCAAAGGAAGGCCTAACGATTTTGAAAGCGCCACAACACCCACAAGAATTGATATCGCAGGGGCAATTGTGAAAAGCGCCGAAGAAATAATGGTCTTTTTAAGACTGCTTTTTTGCATACCTATCTCGAGTGCTCTGCGGTAAGCGCGAACCAAAAAGTACACCGACTGTGCAAGCACAACGAGAATAAGTAACGCTACCATTGCGAAAAGAATTGGATGGTTTACACTGAATTCCATAGTGAACTTCCTTTCATTTAACTACATAAATTCTACCACAGCGCATCGCTTTAAGCAAGTTTTTATATCGTAAATTATATAAAATTCCAAATATTAACTGAAAATTTGTAAAAAATATCATCTTTTTGCCGAAAATACAAAAAATAGAAAAAAATGCTTTATTTTCTCTTAAATTTTTGCTATAATTGTTTAGATACTTTCGAAGTATCAAACAAATTTGTTAAAGTTGGGCTTTGCCCATAAAAATTTAGGAGGTTGATTCATAATGAGTCACAAGTATGTTTACCTTTTCTCTGAAGGCGACGCTTCAATGCGTGAACTTCTCGGCGGTAAGGGTGCTAACCTTGCAGAAATGACCAAAATCGGTCTTCCTGTTCCTCAGGGTTTCACCGTTTCTACCGAAGCATGTACACAATATTATGAAGACGGCAGAAAAATCAACAATGATATCCAAGCACAAATTATGGAATACATCGTTAAGATGGAAGAAGTTGTTGGCAAAAAGTTTGGCGACAAGGAAAATCCGCTTCTCGTTTCTGTTCGTTCGGGCGCACGCGCTTCAATGCCTGGTATGATGGATACCATCTTGAACCTCGGTCTTAACGAAGAGGTTGTTGAAACTATGGCTGCTAAATCTGGCAATGCACGTTGGGCTTACGACTGCTATCGTCGTTTTATCCAGATGTATTCTGACGTAGTTATGGAAGTTGGTAAGAAGTATTTCGAAGAGCTTATCGTCTAAATGAAGGAAGAAAAAGGCGTTACTCAGGACGTAGAACTCACTGCTGACGACCTTAAAGAACTTGCAAATCAGTTCAAGGCTGAATATAAAGCAAAAATCGGTTGCGACTTCCCCTCTGATCCTAAGGAACAGTTGATGGGCGCTATCGAAGCCGTTTTCCGTTCATGGGACAACCCCCGTGCAAACGTTTACCGTCGTGATAACGATATTCCTTATTCTTGGGGTACCGCTGTTAATGTGCAGATGATGGCTTTCGGTAACATGGGTGACAACTGCGGTACAGGTGTTGCATTTACCCGTGACCCCGCTACTGGTGAACCCGGCCTTATGGGTGAATTCCTCACCAACGCTCAGGGTGAAGACGTTGTTGCTGGTGTTCGTACTCCTATGCCGATTGCTGAAATGGCTGAAAAGTTCCCACAAGCTTTCGAAGAATTCAACAAGGTTTGCGCTATCCTTGAAGACCACTACCGCGATATGCAGGATATGGAATTCACTGTTGAAGACGGCAAACTCTATATGCTCCAGACACGTAACGGTAAGCGTACTGCTAAGGCTGCTCTCAAGATCGCTTGTGACTTAGTTGACGAAGGTATGATCGACAAGAAGCAGGCTGTTGCCATGATCGATCCCCGTAACCTCGACACCCTTCTCCACCCACAGTTCGATGTAAAGGCTCTCAAGGCTGCTACTCCTGCAGGTAAGGGCTTGGGCGCTTCTCCAGGTGCTGCTTGCGGTAAGGTTGTATTCACTGCCGAAGATGCAGAAGAATGGAACAACCGTGGCGAAAAGGTTATCCTCGTTCGTTTGGAAACTTCACCTGAAGATATCACAGGTATGAAGGCTTCTCAGGGTATCCTCACCGTTCGTGGCGGTATGACTTCACACGCTGCCGTTGTTGCTCGTGGTATGGGTACTTGCTGCGTATCAGGTTGCGGCGAAATCATTATGGACGAAGAGAACAAGAAGTTCACTCTCGCAGGCAAGACCTACAACGAAGGTGACTATATTTCTATCGACGGTTCAACAGGTAATATCTATGACGGTATTATCCCCACAGTTGATGCTGAAATCGCTGGCGAATTCGGCAGAATTATGGCTTGGGCAGACGAATTCAGAACCTTGAAGGTTCGTACCAATGCTGATACTCCTGCTGACGCTAAGAAGGCTCGTGAACTCGGTGCTGAAGGTATCGGTCTTTGCCGTACTGAGCATATGTTCTTCGAAGCTGACAGAATCGCCGCTTTCCGCGAAATGATCTGCGCTGACACAGCCCAAGAACGCGAAGCTGCTCTCGAAAAGATTCTCCCCTATCAGCAGGGCGACTTTGAAAAGCTTTACGAAGCTCTCGAAGGCTATCCGGTTTGCATCCGCTTCCTCGATCCGCCTCTCCACGAGTTCGTTCCTACTGAAGAAGCTGACATCAAGGCTTTGGCTGATGCACAGGGCAAAACTGTTGAAGACATCAAGAACATCATTTCTTCACTCCACGAATTCAACCCCATGATGGGTCACCGTGGTTGCCGTCTCGCAGTTACCTATCCTGAAATTGCAAAGATGCAGACTGCTGCTGTTATCCGCGCAGCTATCAATGTTAAAAAAGCTCATCCTGATTGGAACATCGTTCCCGAAATTATGATTCCTCTTACAGGCGAAGTTAAAGAACTTAAGTACGTTAAGGATGTTGTTGTTGCTACTGCTGACGCTGAAATCGCAGCTGCAGGCGCAGACCTTAAGTACGAAGTTGGTACTATGATGGAAATCCCCAGAGCATGTCTTACTGCTGACGACATCGCTCGCGAAGCTGAATTCTTCTGCTTCGGTACTAACGACCTTACCCAGATGACCTTCGGCTTCAGCCGTGACGATGCTGGTAAGTTCTTAACCGCTTACTATGATACAAAGATCTACGAAAACGATCCATTTGCTAAGCTCGACCAGACAGGTGTTGGTAAACTTATGGATATGGCTGTTACAATGGGTAAAAAGACCCGTCCCGAAATCCACTGCGGTATCTGCGGTGAACACGGCGGCGACCCCGTATCTGTTGAATTCTGCCACAAGATCGGCCTTGACTATGTATCTTGTTCACCTTTCCGTGTGCCGATCGCACGCCTCGCTGCTGCTCAGGCTGCAATTAAGGATATGAAATAATTTAAATTTCAAATTTTAGGGACACGCTACCTCGACTTGTCCAAAATAAGCAAAAGTTATCCGCTCATCGAAAGATGGGCGGATTTTTATATACTCTTTCACTTTTGGCGATATTGTGTTATACTTAAATAACAGAGGTCAGAATCTGACGTTTTTATAGACTTCAAAAAAGTTACAAAACGATGCAATAAAACTCTCTTCTTATTCGTTAATTTAATGAAAAGCAAATTTTCACAATTTCAAAAAGGAGGTATTCCGTATGAAAAAATTATTATCAATTATAACCTTAATCGCTGTATTTTGCACCGCATTATACACACTCCCTGTAACCGCATCAACCGAACCCGATTACAAATCGGTTGACGCAACAGTATCAAACGACGGAAAATGGGTTTACATTAAGCCTGTTGATTATCCAAAAGATGAAATTGCAGTCGTTCAATATAAAGGCACAGAAACTGAAATAACCATTCCAGAAAAAATCGACGGTAAAAATGTTGTCGGTATCGGTGATTTATATTATGAAACCACCTTTGAACGCGATTTAGCCTTTAAACTTTTCGCCGATAATTTAAAAGTTACGAAAATTACGCTACCTAAAACTATCAAAGAAATTGGCGATTATGTTTTCACTGAATATGAAGAAGATGAAAATGAATGGCGTAACGGCAATTTTTACGTTAAAGGTTTCGAGCTTGAAGTTATATTACGCCATATTACCCCGTCACCCAGTATTTCTAAAAGAAGCATTACCAAATTCTCGGTAGATTCGGATAATCCATATTTATGTATTGAAAACGGTGTTATATATAACAAAAATAAAACCGAGCTTCTGCTTTACCCCGCAGGTATTACACAAGAAACATTCAAATTACCCGACAGCGTAAAAACTATCAGACCCTTTGCCTTTGCTAACACAAAGGTTAAGACGGTCCAAAATTTCAATAATTTAAAAGAAATCCCTATAGGTTTATTCATCTATTCCGATCTTGAAGTATTTCCAAATATTGAAAAAGTAAGCGATATCTCACAATACGCTTTTGCTTACTGTAACAATATTAAATCAATAGCGATTCCGCTTAGAATCGATTATGTTGGTAGCCACGCTTTCTACTATTGCAAAAACTTAGAAAAGGTGGATTTCGGTAAAATATTAACCATAGGTGATGCTGCTTTCGCTCAATGCCGTTCATTGAAAGAAGCGATTTTGCCGAAAACTTGCAAAAATATTTACAGTTACGCTTTCAGCAACTGTAGAAGCCTTGAAATTTTAGCTTTGCCTTATGCCGAAAGGATTGAAAAAAAGGCTTTTAATAAATGCTATAAACTTTCAAAAATTAATACTTCAAAAAGTAACACCAAAAGCGATTATAACCATCTATGTGCAGAAAAAATTTATAGCAACGCATTTGAAGAATGTACTTCTCTCAAAAACCTAGATATATCTGATTCTAAAATGATTGAAGGGAAAGCATTCGTCGATTGCACAGCGCTTGCAGAAATACATTTTTGGTTTGATGTGCCCGAAAAAATACATACCGACGCCTTCAAAAACACCGCCTATGTTAACAATCATAAAGACGGTGTGGTGTATATAGACGAGATTGCCCTTTGCTACAAAAAACCAAGAAAAGCTAAAACCACTATTAGTATCAAAGCAGGCACAACACACATAGCATCCTATTGCTTGTATAAGATTGACGGCGTAAAGCAATTATATCTTCCCTCAAGCTTAAAAAATGTTGAGGCTGTAAATATCAGCGAATGTAAGGATTTAAAGCGGGTTTACATAAGCGGTAAAAAGACCGTATTTGCTGAAGCCTCCTGTCAAAACAATTACCGCAGTAAGACCAAGTATTACATTAAGTCAAAAGCTTATGATGTTCTCAAACACTTTGACCAAAAATATTATAGCTTCACTACCGACTGGAAGCCTTCAAAGACCAAATCTATGAAAGCAGTCGGCAAAACAAAATCCACTGCGAAAATCACTTGGAAAAAGCAAGGTTATGTTACAGGCTACAAGGTTTATATGAAAACCTCTAAAAACGGAAAATGGAAAAAAGTTGCCACACTTAAAGGTTCTGACAGCACAAGCTACACCAAAAAAGGACTCAGCAAAAACAAGACCTACTATTTCCGCGTAAGAGCTTATAAAACGGTAGAGGGCGAAACCTATCACGGCGCATATTCTTCCAGCGATACAGCAAAAACCAAAAAATCTTAACATAAGCTAAAACACCTTGCAAATTGCAAGGTGTTTTATATTGAAGTTTATTTTTATAGATGTTATAATAAATTCAACAAATTCAAGGAGTATTCAAATGATTTACACCGTAACTCTTAACCCGTCCCTTGACTATGTCGCCGCTTGCGACACACTTAATTTCGGCAAAACCAACCGCACAAAAGACGAATATATCGTCCCAGGCGGTAAGGGGCTTAATGTTTCAATTTTATTGTCTCGGCTTGGTGCTGATACCGCAGCCTTTGGTTTTACGGGCGGTTTTACAGGCAAAGAACTCCAACGACTTTTATTAGAAGAAAATATCAAGTGTGACTTTTCTGAAGCAGACGGTAATACTCGCATAAATGTGAAGCTGAGTTCAGACGAAATCACTGAATTTAATGCGAGCGGAATTTCGCTCGACAGCGATAAAATAAACGCCCTCACAGATAAAATCAAAACCTTAAAATCAGGTGATTGGCTCTGTCTTTCGGGCAGTATTCCAAAGGGTGCAGATAACGGCATCTACAAGCGCTTGGCAGAGGCTGTACCGCAAGGTGTCAAGGTTGTAATTGACGCTGTGGGTGAGCCATTAAAGGCTTCTCTATCGACAAAGCCGTTCCTTATAAAACCCAACCGTGACGAGTTGTGCGACCTTTTCGGTGTAGAAATAGAAACAAATGAGGACATTATCATTTATGCCAAAAAATTGCAAGAAATGGGCGCGCAGAATGTCTTGGTATCTTTGGGCGGTGACGGTGCGATTTTAATTACCGAAAATGGCGAAACCTATACTCAAAAAGCACCAAATGGAAAGCCTGTTAACACCGTCGCGGCAGGCGATTCTATGATAGCAGGATTTATCTACCGATATATTGAAACCGAAAATTTCGAAGACTCGCTCAAATTTTCTGCCGCCGCAGGCAGTGCCACCGCTTTTTCAAAATGGATAGCTGAACGCGAGCTTGTATTAGAACTTTATGGAAAATCATAAAACAAAACCCCGCAAAAGCGGGGTTTTTGTTATCCTATATACTGAAATCTTTTAAGAATTTTGTTATCTCTATAAACAAAACCGATAAAATCACTCTTGGGTCTTATCCATACTCTGCCCTCTCCATAGAGCGCTTTATATACAACCGTTTCTTCCAAGGTTTCGCAATTAAGCGCCACATCTAAAACCTCATATTCCTTACCCTTAAAATGACGATATCTCCCCTTTTTGAGTTCACCCGTCGGGTTTTCGGGGTCGGATTCTAGAGTATAGCAATCCCTTTCATTCGGCGCATAGCCGTGGGTTGCGGCTTGGGTAAAGGTTATCGACTTCAGAGTCTTAATGCCGTTATAAAGCGCCATCACGCCCGACGGCGGACAGACATAGTCACCGAGTCCCGCGGTAATTTTAACAGGACATTTTACAAACTTTCCTTGCGCCGCGGTGTCAAAATATCGAAGCGCTTCGGAAAAGTTCGGCCGCCAACCGCGCATATAGCCTTTTTCAATACCTCGCAAATCACAAAACCACGGGATACCGATTTCGAGATATGTAGCCCCCTCGGTATGAGCGGCAACAGTCGTAGCCTGAAAAGCACCCTGACTTCCGCCCGATATCACAAGATTTTCGCCGTCCCAATTTTCAAGGGTTTTGAGATATTTTGCGCCCATGAGGTCGCGTATCATAACACCGCGCCAATAGATTGTCATATTAGACTTGTTTTTATCATCCTCAAAGCCATAACCCTCGACAAGCTCGGACTTATATTTTTCGATAACCTCAATTTGCGGAACACAGTTTTCAATACCGTGAGCATTAAAATATGCGGTTATATAACCCTCGTTATAAATCGGAAAAGCAGGATGTACGCCGTAGCTCATATAAATCGCTTTAACAGGATATTTCCCGTCGGTTTCGGGGATAGTCAAAACAAATGAAGCAGGTCTGCCCTCGGGGGTTTTGATACGCATATCATAGGCCTTAAAACCTTTCTGTGCACCAGAAATTTCCTCACACATTAAAACCTCGGGTTCGGTATCGGCAACAAGTTTTTCAATACATTTCCAATAATCGCAAAAATCTTCGGGTAAAGTATCGTGATACTCTATTCTTTCAACCTCGGCACCCGCACCTGCATCAAGCGGTTCGTATCCGCCGTCAGCGACATTTTTTTCGTTAACCGCTTTACAAATTAGGCGCACAAAACCAGGTCTTTCAAGCTTTGTTTCTATAACAAGGGGTTTATCCACTCCGCAACTGCCAAGGCCTTTTAATTCCTCTCCGTCGTCGGTCTTAAGCTCCCAACGAATATACTTACATTCAACATTTCGGCACCTATCGCGCGCAAAAACTTCAAAGCGTATAGTCTCACCGCAGTTGTAAGAAAGCGCGGGTTTGTTAAGAACACATTTAAAATATCTTGCCATTTTACATTCCCCCAAAAGCCAAAAAGGTATGCTACAAAATGTATTGTAGCATACCTTTTCATTACCGTCAAGATTTTCTAAAGACAAATTCTCCCTCGCAAAAATCACACATAACACTGTCGCCGTTTTTGATTTCACCCGACAGTATTTTCTCGCTGAAAGCATCTTCAATCTTGTTTTGAATCTCGCGTCGAAGCGGTCTTGCGCCGTAGACTGCATCAAAACCTTTTTCTGCTAATGCAGATTTGACCGACTGCTCAAACTCCAATTTAATATTGAGATTTTCAACCCTAATGGCCAGATTTTCGAGCATCTTTTGAGCGATTTCTTCAATCTCGGTTTTAGTCAATTTACTGAAAACAATGATATCGTCAACGCGGTTTAAAAACTCAGGACGGAAGGTGCTTTTAAGTTCACCTAAAACGAGTTCTCTTACATCGCGGTTGGAGTCGTCATTTTCGGTAAATCCGAAGCTTACCTTTTTATCAGTGATGAGCCGTGCGCCGACATTGGAGGTCATAATAATTACAGTATTTTTGAAGTCAACCTTTCGACCTTGGCTATCGGTCAGAATACCGTCTTCAAGAATCTGCAAAAGCATATTAAAGACATCGGGGTGCGCCTTTTCAATCTCGTCAAAAAGGACTACGGAATAGGGGTTGCGGGTTACCTTTTCGGTAAGCTGTCCCCCTTCTTCGAAGCCGACATATCCTGGAGGCGAGCCGACAAGACGGGATACTGTATGCTTTTCCATATATTCCGACATATCGAGGCGTATCATCATATTCTCATTGCCGAACATCGACACCGCCAAAGCCTTGCAAAGCTCGGTTTTACCGACACCCGTGGGGCCTAAGAATATAAACGAGCCTATCGGTCTTTTGGGGTCTTTGAGTCCCACTCTGCCGCGGCGGATTGCCTTTGCGACGGCGGTTACAGCCTCGTTTTGACCGACAATGCGGTTGTGCAGTTCTTCTTCCAAGTTAAGAAGCCTTTCGCTTTCTTCTTTTGTAAGCTGAACTACAGGCACACCCGTCCAAAGTGACACAATTTCGGCAATACTTTCCTCGGTGACCTGTCCGTTAGCGTGGATATTCTCACTATGCCATTTTTCCTTTTCGGCTTCATATTTTTGTTTTAAATTGTTCTCTTTATCACGCAAAGCGGCGGCTTTTTCAAACTCTTGTGAATTTATCGCCTCGTCCTTTTCGCTCTGTGTATTTTCAATCTGCGCTTCAAGTTCCTTTAAACTATCGGGTATTTCGCAGTTGGAAAGTCGCACTCTCGAGCCTGCTTCGTCAATAAGGTCAATCGCCTTGTCAGGCAAAAAGCGGTCGTTAATATATCTCGAAGAAAGCCTTACCGCACTTTCGATCGCGCCATCTGTGATTTCAACCTTGTGGTGCGCTTCATATTTATCGCGAAGTCCCTTTAAAATCAGAATAGCATCATCTTCGGTCGGCTCTGCCACATTAACAGGTTGAAAGCGGCGCTCAAGAGCCGAATCCTTTTCGATATTTTTGCGGTATTCTGAAATGGTGGTAGCGCCTATAAGCTGAAATTCACCACGCGCCAAAGATGGCTTTAAAATATTTGCGGCATCTGTCGAACCCTCGGCAGAGCCTGCGCCGATTATGGTGTGAATTTCGTCAATAAAGAGTATTACATCCTGCGCTTTTACAACCTCATCAATAACCGCCTTTATTCTTTCTTCAAAGTCGCCGCGGTATTTTGTACCTGCGACCATACCAGTAAGATCAAGTGTGAAAAGTCGTTTGTTTTCAAGAATTTCGGGCACATTTTTATCGACAATTCTTTGCGCCAACCCCTCGATAATAGCTGTCTTACCAACGCCAGGCTCACCTATAAGGCAAGGATTATTTTTAGTCCTGCGACAAAGAATCTGTATGATTCTTTCAACCTCAGTTTCCCTGCCGATTACAGGGTCAATTTTACCCGTTCTCGCTTCATTTATCAAATCTCTGCCATATTTTGCAAGGGTTGGTATTTTGGTGTCTTTCGATTTTTGATTATGCGAAGTAATACCCGAATTACTATCCATTCCCGAAGCCTTTAAAACGCTTGCAGTAAGACCTGCAACATCTACGCCGAGTTCGCCCAAAAAGCGAATAGCGTAGTTATCGCCGTCACCAAGAATTCCCAAAAGCAGATGCTCGGTTCCAACATATTTTTTACCCGTACTATTGCAACCGCTCATCGCCGACTCAATAACCCTTTTGGCACGCGGAGTAAAATAATCGGGAGAAAGCTTTGTAGGTGTGCCGCAACCGATTTGCGAACGGATAAGCTGTTCTATTTTCTCGGCTGTAACACCGTTTTTCTCAAGCACCACTGCCGCAACACCGCCGCCAATCCGCAAAAGCCCTAAAAGCAAATGTTCACTACCTACATAGGTATGTCCCAAAAGCTCCGCCGAATTTATTGCCGAGTTTAGCGCCTCGTTGGCTTTTGCAGTAAATCCGTTAAAATTATATTTCATATTATTCCCTTTCTACCTAAGATTTTCTCTGACCATATTCGCTCTGTAAATATCGCGATCCTCGGGCTCCATAACGCCATATTTCTGCATCAGCATAAAGGGTTGAGCCTCAATGAGAATTTCTAAAGGTGAAGCCTCGATATTAAGTATGCCCATACTTTTGCCAAGTTTTACAGAAGAGAGTAAATTCATCATTTCGTTGCTTGTAAGAATTCTTGCGTTCTGCAAGGTTCCGAGAGCGCGCCAACAAATATTTTCAAGCTCGAGCCTTTTAAGATTATTACGGCTATCAAGTTCCTTTTCTATAATCTGATTCGTGATAATATTAAGATTATCGAGCGCATTCTTTTCACTAAGTCCCAGCGTTATCTGATTGGAAACCTGATAAAGCGATGCCGCCGACTTTGAGCCCTCTCCGTACATACCTCTTACGGTAAAGCCAATTTTTCCAATAGAATTACCGAGGGTTTCAATCTCGCCCACACCCTCAAGCGCAGGCAAATGAAGCATCACCGAAGCGCGAAGACCTGTGCCTAAGTTTGTTGGGCACTCGGTCAAAAAGCCGAGTTTACTATCAAAGGCGAAATGCAAGGAATCGTAAAGCAGGGTGTCAATTCGCTCTGCGATATCATAAGCCTCATTAAGCTGAAGTCCCGAAAGAATCACCTGAATTCTTATGTGGTCTTCCTCACCTATCATAATACTTATGCTCTCGTCGGCCGACAATATGATAGCTGTCGGCTCGTTAATGTTTGCAAATTCGGGGCTTATGATATGTCGCTCAACCATAGCATATTTCTGCATTTCAGGGACATCGCGCATATCGATATATTTAAGTGCTTTAGCAAAGGGGGTGTTACTACCAAGAATCGCCTCTTTTACACGATTGTTAAGTTCTATTCGCTGTTCGGTGGTCATTCTTGACGGAAATGGCATACCTTTAAGGTTTCGTGCAAGCCTTATTCTGCTGCTTACCGCGATATCGTCCCGAGGTCCTGAGGTTTTATACCAATTACTCATTCTTTTCCGCCTCCATTTCCTTGATTTTATCCCTTACAACTGCCGCTTGTTCATAGTTTTCTTCACTTACAAGACGGCTGAGTTCATTTCGCAATTCTTCAATTGTTGGCGTATTTGGAACTACAACGAGCGGTGCGCTGTTAGGCACCTTGCCAATATGGGTAACACTGCCGTGAACCCTTTTAAGATAAGGCAAAAGCTCGTTATAAAAGGTGGTGTAACACTCAGCACAGCCTACCCTTCCGCTTTTTGCAATATCCGAAAACGAAGCCCCGCAAACCGAACACTGAACCTGTGGTGCCAAGCTTTCATGTTTTGCAAAATCGCCAAACATTGAAGCGAGCATACCCGTAAGGCTGTTTGTAGCATAACCCGACGAAGCAGCGCAAGTCTCACAAAGATTATATTCCCTCACAACGCCGTTAACAACGGTCTTTATATGGGTTGTAGCGTGATTTTTTCCACATTTTTCACAAAGCATAGTCTTTCTCCTTAAATTTGTGATAGAAGCATTTGTTTAAGCAAAGCCGCGCGCAATGATTCTCTTAAAACAGGCGGTACACTCTGCATTACTGTGTTAGAAACGGCGGCAAGCATCAAATCCGCCTGTTTTTTGTCGATAATCTCTGCTTGCAGGCAGTTTTCGATAACGATTCGGGTAGAAAGCGCGTCAATACGCTCCCCTATCGAATTTATAATATGCATAAGCGCCGAAGTATTCTGAAAGGTTACCCTCTTTATGCGGATATATCCACCGCCGCCGCGACGGCTTTCGATAATATATCCGTGCTCGGGGGTGAAACGCGAAGACAAAACATAGTTTATCTGGCTCGGCGCACAGCCCATTAAATTCGCAAATTCATTACGCTGAATTTCAGCCGTGTTAAGCTCAGACTCGTTGAGCATTCGTATAATTTCCTTTGTTATCAAATCACTAAGTCGCATCGGTTTTCTCCTTTTTGACCTTCTCTGACTTTAATTATACACGAAAGTCAGGAAAAGTCAATACCTAATTTTTGTAACACCAAATTTTCTTTTGCATAGTATGTGTTGAAGACAAAAAAGGAGGTCTTTTCGAATGTGTAATAACAATAATAACGGTTGTACCTGGATTATCATCTTAATCCTCATCCTCTTCTGCTGCGGCGGTTGGGGCGGCAATAACTGCGGTAATAACTGCGGTTGCGACAATGGTTGCTGCTAATTCGTAGCAAAAGCAAAAACCCCGTGAAAACGGGGTTTTTGCTCTATGCGAATATTGTATCAATTTTAACTTCGTCCTTGGCGGTTGCCTTAATTGCGGAAATACTTCCCTCACTATTATCGACAATAATGTCAACAATCTTATTTTCAATCTCGCGGCGGATAAGGTTTCTGAGTTCTCTTGCTCCTCGCTTACCGCCGTTACACTTATCGGCTAAATATTCGCAAAGTTTGTTATCATACGAAAAATCGATAAGTTTTTCTTTCAATGCCGATTTGAGTTCATCTAGCATTAAAGCGGCAATCTTTGTAAGGGTTTCGCGTGACAGGGGTGAGAACACCACAATTTCATCCACGCGAGCGATAAACTCGGGGCGCAAGAAACTTTCGAGAGCTTTCAAAGCCTTTTCCTTTGATGCCTGCGCCTCGGTTCTGCCAAATCCCAAAAGATTTTCCTTACTTTCACTGCCTGCGTTAGAGGTCATAACGATTACTGTGTTTTCGAAGTTTACGGTGCGCCCTTGCGCATCGGTAACTCTTCCGTCGTCAAGTATCTGCAAAAGGATATTAAGCACATCGGGGTGAGCCTTTTCAATCTCGTCGAAAAGTACCACAGAATATGGCTTTCTTCTGATCTTTTCGGTAAGCTGTCCTGCTTCGTCATAGCCAACATATCCAGGAGGCGCTCCGATAATACGCGATACCGAGTGCTTCTCCATAAATTCCGACATATCAAGACGGATAAGGGTTTCGGGAGTGCTGAAGAGCTGTTCCGAAAGCACCTTTACAAGCTCGGTTTTACCGACACCTGTCGGTCCCACAAATATAAAGGATGCAGGGCGGTGAACATTGCTCGTCTGAACACGCGAACGCTTAACCGCGCTTGCAACAAGCTTTGTTGCCTCCCCTTGACCGATAATTCTTTGGTTCAAAGCATCTTCAAGCGAAGCCAACTTCTTAAGGTCGCTTTCCTGAATTTTAGTAGCAGGAATACCTGTCCAAAGCTCGATTACCTTTGCAATATCCATATCGGTAACGGTATTATTAAGCGCAGTAGAGCAAAGCTCGTCTGCTTGTTTTCTGTACTTTTCAAGGTCAGCCTTAATCATTGCCTGTTTTTCATAATCGGGGTTTTCGACCTCCTGCTCAAGTTCTTCAAGCTTAATCGAATACTCGGCAACCTTTTTATTGGCAATATAAAGCTCGTCAATTGCCTTATTAGCAAGGCTCGCACATGCGCACGCCTCGTCCAAAAGGTCGATAGCCTTATCAGGCAAATAACGGTCGGTTACATAGCGTTCGGAAAGCAGTACCGCCTTTTTAACTATATCATTAGGAATTACAACATTATGGAAGCCCTCGTAATAACCCTTAACACCCATAAGAATCTCTTCAGATTCGCTCAAAGAGGGTTCTTCGATGGTGACGGGTTGGAAACGGCGTTCAAGCGCGGCATCCTTTTCGATATACTTTCTGTATTCCTTAAAGGTGGTAGCGCCGATAACCTGAATCTCACCGCGAGAAAGGGCAGGCTTTAGAATATTTGCGGCGTTCATTGAACCCTCTGCCGAGTCACCAGCGCCGACGAGATTGTGAATTTCGTCAATAAAGAGAATTATATTCCCTGCTTCCTTAATCTCGGACACAAGGCCTTTTACACGGCTTTCAAACTGACCGCGGAACTGCGTTCCTGCAACAAGGCCTGTAAGGTCTAAAAGATAGATTTCCTTATCTAAAAGTCTTGCAGGAGCTACTCCGTTTGCAATCTGAAGCGCCAAGCCTTCAGCAATAGCGGTTTTACCGACACCCGGTTCACCAATAAGACAAGGATTGTTTTTAGAACGGCGCGACAAAATCTGTATAGTGCGGTAAAGTTCCTTGTCTCTGCCGATTATAACATCAATCTTGCCCATTTTTGCCTTTTCGGTAAGATTCTGGCAATACTGCTCAATAAATCTGCGGCGTTTCTTTTTGCCCTTTTCGCCGTCTTTTTCTTTGGGTTCCTTAGAATCCTTTTCTTTTGTTTCTCCACCGCCCATATTACCGAAAATCTTATTTAAAAACGGCATAGCAGGGGCAGTGCCCAAATCAAAGGTTTCGTCGTTGAGTTCGGCGTCGTCTGCTTCTTCATTAAGCGACATAATGTCCATAAACTGATCGCTCATCTGCTCGATATCCTCATCGGATATATTCATTTTTTTGAGCATATCCTCAACGGGCTTAAGTCCCATTTCCTTAGCACAGACAAGGCAAAGGCCGTTAGGCTCTGCATTGGGGTTAGTCATATCCGACACAAAAACCACCGCCGGACGTTTTTTACACTTTGAACAAAGTTTCATTTTTTAAAGACTCCTAAAATACATTGGTTAAAAATTTAAAAAGTATTGTTTTATCTATATTTTCATTATTGAAAATCCATATACCGTTTTGGGTAAAGGAAATTATCAAAAGCACAGCCTCACATAAAATCAAAACAAGCGCGATACCCTTAACGACACCCAAAACACCGCCTAAAGTACTGTTAAGCTTGCCGACGATACTGAACGAAAAGACTTTATTAAGCAACTTAGCAAGAATTTTCACAACAAAGGACAAAACGATTATAAGAATAACCGCATAAACTGTTTCGAGAATACCCGTAACCATCGGTTTTATAACATTTTGCGAAATATCGGCTAATATAGTTTGCGCATTATTTTCCGTGCTCTCAGAGATAGATTCTTCCAAAGACTCTCTTGTGATGTCAAAATTCTGCGCATATTCTGTTATAAAAGGAGGCAAACTTTCCCAAACGGCATCAACAGTCTGAGTTGTGCTTTCCTGTGCGCTTTCGCTGACAGAATTCACTATTGCAGGCTCGACCAATTTTACATATGTAACATCTGCTAATGGTTTACTTACAGAAAACGCTACCAAAACTGCCGCAACAAAGCCCACAACCTCGACTACTGCTCTGACAAAACCCTGTTTTGCCGATATAAGAGCTATTATAACTATAATTCCAATTAAAATCAAGTCAATAATAAAATGCATAAAAACTACTCCTGTTCAAGTTTGATTTTATTTATTTCGGTGTCGGTTATTATCGCCATTATATTTTGTCCCATAGGAACTATACGAACTGCACCAAAACCGCACTCGCCGCTTCTAATAATCGTACCGTCGCGGTTGAGAACATAAGCTTTGGTATCACACACACAGTATATGTTGCCGTTTCTCAGCGCAAAATCGGTAATAATCCCTTTAAATTCAAATTCTCTTTTGAGTTTTCCGCCACTTGAGAAAATTGCAATTCTATTATCCGTTTTGTCATTATCACGGTTATAAACCACTGCGACACCGTTATTTCCCGCTCTGAACATTGCGGTGTTATATTCATTTTTATATTCAACCGTTTTAAAATTAGACCACTTAATAAAATCATATTGATTAGATGTCAATACCGAAAACCCGCTTGAAAAAGAGGTGTCAAGCGCGTATACAACAGTATTTTCATAGGTTTTTTCATTTTCAGGTGTGGCTGATTTAAAATCAAAAACACTCACCTTAGAATTATACTGTCCAACCTTCGAATTTATGGTCGAAACAACAATTTTTTTGCCCGAGGGCGCCACCGCCACATTATTCACAAGATCTTCCGAAGAAAACCATTCATAAACAAGCTCGTCATTCTTCTTGAAAACGCTCACCTGTGCGGCATAGTTTTCTGCCGAGGTTACAACTGCGTATGTGCCGTTATCTCCTATTGCCGCGGTTTTGATTTCCTGCTTAAAAGTCTTGGAAGACTTAAGACCGCTCAATGTGAAAATGAGAATATCGTTTTTACCCTGATCAAAAAGCAAAGCTCTTGTTTTTGAAGTTTTTAATACAGGGTTTTCGAAGCCGTGCGAATGGGTAAATATCTTCTTACCTGCATTCGAAAAGGCAGTCAAACTGTTACTTGACAAAACATAGTAATATGAACCTTTTGAGATCACTGTGGAAGTGTCATTACTTTCAAGACTTATTGGGTAACTTCCGCCGCCTATTAGATTAAGAGCGTTTGAAACCGTTTCAAAAACACCTGCAGGCATTATGAGTTGACAGAGTATTAGAACCACCGCAACAATACCTATTATACACGCTCCAATTTTGAAACGGCGTTGCGACTCGAGCTTTTTACCCTTTACAACACGCATATTCTTTCGCGGTTTATGTTCCTTTTCAGCAGAAGTCATAGTAATATCACGCGATATATTTTCCTTTTTTGTTTTTTTATTCACTTTGGGAGCAGATTTAAATCTTCCTCTGCGTTTTCTCTTATATTCAGGCATAATCAATTTCCTTAATAATGTACTTTTTCTAAAAATAAAGCATTTGCAGGGGCCGTAACACCAAGTCGGTCGCGATCCTTGGATGCAAAGATATCGGGAATATCTTTGCAATCGACCTTTCCGTCAGACACCGCAACCGCAGTCCCTGCGATAATACGCACCATATTGTATAAAAATCCGTCGGCTGTGACAGTGAGTTTTATATCGTCACCGTCCTTAGTGACAAAGCATTCGCTGACCGTTCTTATTGTATCTTCCACGCTTCTGCCCGAAGAGGAAAAAGCGAAAAAGTCGTGCTTGCCGACAATCAGTTTTGCAAATTCGTTCATTTTATGGGTATCAAGTGACCTTTCAATCTGCCACGCGTAGCGCGATTTGAAAGGGTCTTTTTTATTGCTGTTATAAATGTTATAGCAATAGGTCTTGCCCTTAGCATTGTATCTCGCGTGGAAATCGCTCGGCACTTCTTTACAGTCTATGACCGCGATATCTCGGGGTAATACCGAATTAAGACCTCGCAAAAAGGCTTCATTCGGGATATTGTCTTCGCAATCGAAATGACAGGTAAATTCTTTGGCGTGAACGCCTGCGTCGGTGCGCGAAGTTCCCGTAACCGCCACCTTTGTTTTGAGTATCTGCTCCAAGCCTTCGCACAAAACCGACTGCACAGTAACCGCATTCGGTTGCACCTGCCAGCCGTGATAAGCGGTGCCGTCGTATGAAATTGTCAAAAGCATTCGTTTCATAAAAACACCGCTCCCGTCTTAAAATAAAACATTAAATAAAACTATACCACCAAAAAAAACAACGCAAACACCAATAAGAACAAAATCAACAGAAGAAACCTTTAGTTGCTTCATTCTCGTTTTGCCTTCTCCACCATTGTAGCAACGGCATTCCATCGCTTCAGCAAGCTCGTAAGCGCGCCTTACCGAAGAAAGCAAAAGCGGAATCAAAATCGGTATCAAAGCCTTTATGCGCTCTTTGAGGCTTCCGCTTTCAAGGTCGGCACCTCTTGCCTTTTGGGCGTTCATAATCTTACCCGCTTCTTCGACCAATGTCGGAATAAAACGAAGTGCAATGGTCATCATAAGCGCCAAGGTATGCACCGCACTCTTAAGACCTATAACTTTTAGCGGACTCAAAAGACTTTCAATCCCGTCTGTCAAATCGTTGGGTGTTGTGGTATAGGTCAGTGACGAGCTTATGATTATCAAAAGTATTATGCGAAGCGCCATAAAAAAAGCGCGGTAAAGTCCATCATAAGTAATACTTAATTTCCAGAAAGAAACCAACACGCCGTTCGCTTCGTCGCCGTAAAACATATTGATAATCGAAGTAAGAATAATAATCGGCAAAATTGCCTTAAGATTTTTGAGATACATCTTAAAAGGTACTTTTGAAGTAATCATTACAGTAAGGACAAATAAAAGCGATGTGCCAAGAGCAAAAATATTTTGCGACAAAAAGATAAATACGACCGCCGCTATAAGCAATACCATCTTAACTCGAGGGTCGGCTCTGTGTATGGGTGACCTTGTTTCAATATACTGTCCAAAGGTTATATCCTTAAGCATTTCGGTCACCTACCTTTATCTGCTTGAGTACTTCCACAGCGCGTTCCACTGTGAAAACATCGTCGGGAATCTCAAAGCCTTTTTCTTTTAATATATCAAAAACTCTTGTCACTATTGGAACATTAAGCCCAATTTCGCGAAGTTTTTCGCCGTTTTTAAATACATTTTCGGTTTTATCGAACATCACCAGACTGCCCTTGCTCATAACGAGCAATTTGTCGGCAATCTGCGCCATATCTTCCATACTGTGAGAAATTACAATAACCGTAGCGCCTGTCGCTTTGCGATAGTTATAAATAACCTCTATGATATCTTCCCTACCCTTAGGGTCAAGACCTGCTGTCGGCTCGTCAAAAATAATAATTTGGGGGTTCATTGCCATAACGCCCGCAATAGCCACTCTGCGTTTCTCACCGCCTGACAAATCGAAAGGCGATTTTTGCAGATATTCGTCCTTTACACCGATGATTTTACAGGTGTCGATAACACGCTTATCGAGTTCTTTGCCTGTAAGTCCCATGTTTTTGGGGCCGAAAGCGACATCGTCATAAACGGTTTCCTCAAATAATTGGTACTCGGGGTATTGGAAAACAAGCCCTACTTTCGCGCGGACCTTTCGTATTTCTTTTGGGTTATCCCAAATATTTGTGTCTTCAATTAAAATTTCACCGTTTGTGGGTTTTAAAAGCCCATTAAGATGCTGCACAAGGGTTGATTTGCCCGAGCCTGTATGCCCGATAATACCTAATATCTCGCCCTTTTCTACGGTGAAGTTCACATCACTTACGGCATCATTTATAAACGGAGTATTTCCGCCGTAGGTGTGGGTTAGGTTTTTAACCTGTAAGATTGCCAATTATTTTTCCTCCAAGCTCGAAGCTATTGCCTGTGCCGTTTCTTCTACCGACAAAACATCAGTGGATATATTAAAGCCATTTTGCTTTAAAGCGTATAAAAGTTCTGTTGTCTGGGGTACGGATAGCCCTACCGCCTTTAACTGACTAACATTTTTGAAAATTTCTTTAGGAGTGTTGTCGTCGATAATCACACCGTCGTTCATAACCATCACTCGCTGGGCATTTTCGGCTTCTTCCATATAATGAGTAATCAGTACAACTGTGATACCCTTTTCTTTATTAAGCCTGTGCAGAGTTTCGACTATTTCCTTTCTTCCCACGGGATCAAGCATCGCCGTCGGCTCATCGAGAATAAGACACTCGGGTTCCATTGCGATAATTCCCGCAATAGCAATTCTCTGCTTCTGTCCGCCCGAAAGATGATGGGGTGTCGACTCGCGGAATTCGTACATTCCAACACTCTTAAGCGCATCATCAACACGCTTTCTTATAACGCTCGGCTCTAACCCTAAGTTTTCAGGACCGAAAGCCACATCCTCTTCAACAATTGAAGCCACAAGCTGATTGTCGGGATTTTGGAAAACCATACCGACCTTGCGCTTTACTTCAATCTCGGTATCCTCGTCTTTCGTATTTATTCCGTCAACCAGAATATCACCGCTTGTGGGCTTGAAAAGACCATTAAGCATCTTTGCCAAGGTTGATTTGCCCGAGCCGTTGTGCCCGAGAATTACCGTAAAACTGCCGCGCTCTATATTAAAAGAAACATTGTCAACCGCTTTTTTTGTTTCGTTTTCGGCGGTATATTCATAACTTACATTTTTGATTTCAATAATATTATCCATTTTACTTAATCCAAATCGTTGTATTACCGCAAGGCATAGAAAAACCTTTGTCAGTTATCGGAAGACCGATTTCATCGGTATAAACCTTGCCCTCGCGATCCCTTACAACATACTCTTTAACCATATAGTCGAGTATCGTGTGCGAAAGACCGCCTGTATAAGAATTCAAAAAGAAGAACAACGCGTTATCTGACAAAAGCTTGCCTGTTTCGGTTAAAAGCTCACTAAGTTGTTGTTCAAGCTTCCAGACTTCGCCGTTAGGTCCTCTGCCGTATGAGGGCGGGTCCATAATAATCGCATCGTATTTTTTACCGCGTCTGATTTCGCGCTTAACAAACTTTAAGCAGTCGTCCACAAGCCAACGGACATTGCGGTCGGCAAGACCCGATGCATTGGCATTTTCCTTTGCCCACTGCACCATACCCTTTGACGCGTCAACGTGGGTAACGCTCGCCCCTGCAGACAGACAGGCTACCGTAGCACCGCCTGTATAAGCAAAGAGATTAAGCACCGAAATTTCGCGCTGAGCGTTCTTTATAAGCTCTTTTGCGAGCGACCAATTAACCGCTTGCTCGGGGAAAAGGCCTGTATGTTTAAAGCCCATCGGCTTTAAACGAAAGGTCAAATCCGCGTAACCGATACCCCATACATCAGGCACCTTTTTATAGGTTTCCCAATGTCCTCCGCCAGAAGCCGAGCGGTGATACTTGGCATGAGCATTTCTCCAAAGCGGATTTTTGCGCTCACCTGACCATATTACCTGCGGGTCGGGACGGATTAAAATGATATCCCCCCAACGCTCAAGCCGTTCTCCCGAATCGGCATCTATCAGTTCATAATCTTTAAAACCTTCAACTGTTCTCATTAAATAATTCCTTTAAAAAATTGATTGTTGATTCCCATTATCCTTTAGTTCTATTCCAAGATGGTCGTACGCGAGTTTGGTAACACAGCGCCCTCTTGCAGTTCGGGTCAGGAAGCCGATTTGCATTAAATATGGCTCATAAACATCCTCAATAGTCACCGCTTCTTCGCCTAAAGCCGCCGCCAAAGTATCAAGACCGACAGGACCGCCCGAATAGTTTGTAATTATAGTCGAAAGCATCTTGCGGTCAAAATCGTCAAGACCTAATTCGTCAATTTCGAAGCGTGCAAGCGCATTTCTCGCCACCTCTTCGGTGATAACACCGTCATATTCAACCTGCGCAATATCACGCACACGGCGAAGCAAACGGTTTGCAATACGGGGTGTACCGCGTGAACGCGAAGCGATTTCCAACGCGCCGTCGTGCTCGATTTCTATTCCTAAAATCCCTGCCGAACGGGTGACAATCTGCGCCAACTGTTCAGGAGTATAAAGTTCAAGTCTTAAAAGCACGCCGAAACGGTCGCGAAGAGGAGCTGTCAGCTGTCCCGAGCGTGTGGTAGCGCCCACCAAAGTAAAGTGCGGAACATCAAGTCTTATCGACCTCGCCGACGGACCTTTACCGAGGATTATATCAAGCGAAAAATCTTCCATAGCAGGATATAAAATTTCTTCAACATTACGGGAAAGCCTGTGAATTTCGTCAATAAACAATACATCGCCTTGGTTAAGCGAAGTGAGAATTGCAACCAAATCGCCTTGCTTTTCAATAGCAGGGCCCGAGGTCACACGAAGATTCACACCCATCTCCCTTGCTATAATGCCCGAAAGGGTAGTTTTGCCGAGGCCCGGAGGGCCGTAAAGCAAAACATGGTCAAGGCTTTCGTTTCGCTGTAGAGCCGCCTTGATATATATGCTCAAATTTTCCTTAACCTTGTCCTGCCCGATATAATCGTCGAGCGTTTTCGGACGGAGTGTAAGTTCCCCATCATCCTCCGCAAAACTGTAATCCGGTGAAACAATGCGGTTTTCAAAATCCATTTCTTGTTCAATCATTTATTATATCCCCCTTGCGAGAGTTTTGAGTGCTTGTTTTATAAGTTCTTCTGTAGTAAGTGACGGATCGCATTTACCGACAGCCAAGGATGCTTCGCTTTGTGTATATCCGAGTGACACCAAAGCCGAAACGGCTTCCTTTGTGTTAGAATTGATTGTAGCGTTGCCGATCGCTTTAATTTCAATAGTGTCGCCCGACTGCAAAGAACCAACCTTGTCTTTGAGCTCAAGCACAATTCTTTGAGCCAATTTCGGCCCTACACCGCTCGCGGCAGTAAGTGCCCTGTGATCACCGCTCGCGATATAAAGGGTTAACTGTGATGCCGTAAACTCGGACAAAAGCGCCAAGCCCATCTTAGCGCCGACACCGTTTACCGAGGTCAAAAGCTTAAAGGCATCGAGTTCTTCAAGTTCCTTAAAGCCGTATAAATCCATCGCATCCTCGCGCACCGACAAAAAGGTATATAAAAACACCTCTTCGTTCTTTTGCGGAAGATTATAAAGCGTATTTTTAGTTACAAAGCACTTATAACCGACACCGCCGCACTCAACCACAGCGCAATTATTATCGGTAAAAATAAGTTTTCCTCTGACTGAAGCAATCATATTTTATCTCCTCAATATCGAATCGGAATAATGTCCGTCACAAATGGCAATCGCCAAAGCGTCTGCCGTATCGTCAGGCTTGGGTATAGCATTCAGGCACAAAAGACTTTTTACCATCTCCATCACCTGATGCTTTTCTGCCCTGCCATAGCCTGTAACCGCCTGCTTGACCTGAAGCGGTGTGTATTCGTGAATTTCAACCCCGCGTTGCTTCGCCGCAAGAACTATAACTCCCCTTGCCTGCGCCACATCTATAGCGGTTGTCGAGTTGGTGTTAAAATAGAGTTTTTCGATAGATAGACGGTCGGGCTTGTACTTGTCGATAATCTCAAGCATATCATTATAAATAACCGAAAGCCTGTCCTCGAACGGTGTTTTTGCTTTGGTTGTAACAGCGCCGTAGCCCACTACACAAAATCGGTTTTTATTATAATCAACCACACCATAGCCGACTATCGCGTAGCCTGGGTCTATACCTAAAATTCTCATTTTACCGCTGTCACCTCCAAACACAAACACTAATCCACAATAATTCATAATATTATACCATATTTAAAGATAAACAGCAACTATTTTTTGTCAATAAAAATGATTGTTTTTATATCTTTTTTAATTGACATTTTGGCTTCAAAGTTATATAATCAATATAATATAGAAAAATTTTATAAGGAGTAACATATCTATGGCTTATTATTTCAAAGAAGTTTCGCACACCTTTAACGAGTACCTTTTGGTTCCCGGTTATTCTTCGAGCGAATGTATCCCTGCAAACGTTTCGCTCAAAACTCCGCTTGTGAAATTCAAAAAAGGTGAAGAACCTGCTATTTCTATGAACATCCCCATGACCTCAGCTATAATGCAGTCTGTATCGGGCGACCGCTTGGCAGTAGCATTAGCAAAAGAGGGCGGCGTTTCCTTTATCTATGGCTCACAGTCTATCGAAGACGAAGCTGCAATGGTAGCCCGCGTTAAGTCTTATAAAGCAGGCTTTGTTGTAAGTGACTCAAACGTTACTCCCGAAAGCACCTTAGCTGACGTTTTGGCTTTAAAAGAAAAGAACGGCTATTCGACAGTTGCTGTAACTTCCGACGGCACCGCTACAGGTAAGCTTTTAGGTATTGTTACAGGCCGTGACTACCGCGTAAGCCGTATGGCAACCGACACTAAGGTAAAAGAATTTATGACTCCCCTTGAAAAGTTGATTGTAGCCGACGAGGGCACAACCCTTAAAGCCGCAAACGATATTATCTGGGACAATAAATTAAACTCATTACCGATTGTTGATAAAAACGGCAATCTTAAGTATTTTGTTTTCCGTAAGGACTATGACGCTCACAAGTCCAATCCTAACGAAATCCTCGACAAGAACAAGTGCTATGTTGTAGGTGCAGGTATCAATACTCGCGACTACGCTGAACGCGTTCCCGCTTTGGTTGAAGCAGGCGCAGATGTGCTTTGTATCGACTCTTCGGAGGGCTTTAGCGAATGGCAATCAAGAACTATCGCCTTCATCCGCGAAAAGTACGGCGACACCGTAAAGGTTGGCGCAGGTAACGTTGTAGACCGCGACGGATTTATGTTCTTAGCAGAAGCAGGCGCAGACTTTATCAAGGTTGGTATCGGCGGCGGTTCAATCTGTATCACCCGTGAAACAAAGGGTATCGGCCGCGGACAAGCTACCGCTCTTATTGATGTATGTGCTGCTCGTGACGAATACTTCGAAAAGACAGGCGTTTATATCCCTGTATGCTCTGACGGCGGTATCGTTCACGACCACCATATGACATTGGCTCTCGCTATGGGCGCCGACTTTATGATGCTCGGTCGCTACTTCGCCCGTTTCGACGAAAGCCCGACAAATAAAATCAATATCGGCGGTAACTACTATAAGGAATACTGGGGTGAAGGTTCAAACCGCGCTCGCAACTGGCAGCGTTATGATCTAGGCGGCGATAAAAAGTTATCCTTCGAAGAGGGTGTTGACTCCTATGTCCCCTATGCAGGCACTTTGAAAGACAATGTAAACCTTTCACTCGCTAAGGTTAAGTCAACAATGTGTAACTGTGGCGCTCTTACAATCCCCGAGCTTCAGCAGAAAGCTAAGCTTACACTTGTATCTGCTACAAGTATCGTTGAGGGCGGCGCACACGACGTTATCCAAAAGGAAACCTCACTCGGTACAATTAAATAATTTTTTTACAAACCCAAAAGCCACGGAAATTTCCGTGGCTTTTGTTTTTATACAGATTAAAATCAAGGTACGCAGGCATTTCCTTACAATATAAATCTATATAGAAATTTTGTAGGGACCGACGTCCTCGACGGTCCTTTAAATCTGATATTTGCCGGCGGACAGTCCAGAGACCTGTCCCTACGATGTATATTTACAAAACGACAGCTCCCAACCCGCCTCCCTTGCCTTAAAGGGAGGGGG
>JAZNLE010000094.1:0-11112 GCA_045578885.1 Acutalibacteraceae bacterium
ATTTTGCTTGTGATGGTTTTGATTGTTACTCTAATCCATTGTCTTATGCTGATTATTTATATTTAAATGATGAATTAATTACTGATGTTGTGATTCCGGATGGTGTTGAAAAGATACCGCACCTTGCATTTAATTGTGATAATATTACAAGCTTAACAATTCCTAATAGCGTTACCAGTATAGGCTATTGTGCCTTTGACAGCAATTTATATAGTGTTTATATAACAGATATAGTTGCCTGGTGCAATATTGATTTTACCGATATTCATTATTCGGGTAGTGCGTTCGGACCGCTTCAGTATGCAAAGCATTTATATTTGAATAATGAACTTGTAACGGATATTCTAATTCCAGATGGTGTTGAAAGGATACCACGCGATGCGTTTTCATGCGATAGTATTACAAGTGTAACCATCCCCGACAGTGTTACAAGTATTGGTAATGGAGCATTTTCTAATTGCGGCAGTCTTAGAAGTGTAACAATCGGAAACAGCGTTACAAGTATTGGTAATGGAGCATTTTCTAATTGCGAAAGCCTAATCAGTATATGCATTCCTGATAGTATTGTTAGTATTGGTGATTCCGCATTTTATGGGTGTTCTATGCTTTGGCATGTTCTGTACACAGGAGCAGAAGAAAGTTGGAATAATATAGCAATAGAAGATGATAATGGTTCGCTATTAGAGGCAACTCACCATTATAATGCATCAGGTAATGAAACTATTACAAAAGTTCATAGGACCTGTACACAAGGAACTATTACAGAAAGTTTTTGCTCTCTTTGTGACGAATATGTATATAAAAGTGATGGCAGCACAGGAGAGCATACTTTTGTTGATGGAGTTTGTTCCGTTTGTAGCACTGAAAATTGCTGGGAATATTATTTCGATTCATGGTATAATGGTATAGTTATTAGTGGTTATTCGGGAAATGAAAAAAACATAGCAATTCCCGAAACATTGGAAGGCGTCCCGGTTGTTAGCATAGGTTATGAAGCATTTGAAGATAATATTATTATTGAAAGTGTTCACATTCCCGATACAGTTACAAATATTGGTTCATCTGCCTTTAGAGATTGTGATAATTTAAAGAGTATAAATATTCCTAAAAACATTACTTCTCTAGGCAATTATGAATTTGCTCACTGTGATAATTTGGTAAGCATTGAATTTGATGAAGATTCAAAATTAACCAGCCTGTCTACAGGGACATTTAGCGGTTGCGATGCACTGAAAAGCATTACTCTACCAGATAGTATAACAAGAATCCATGCTTCTTTCCAAAATTGTAGTGGTTTGGAATATATAAAACTTCCTGCTAGTTTAGAAGAAATAGGATATGGAACTTTTTCTGGTTGTGATAAATTGACTGAGGTTTTCGTTCCTATTTCAGTTAAAAACATTGATGAAAATGCTTTTAGTAGCTGCTACAATCTTTGGCATATTTTATATGCCGGTGATGAAGAGGCATGGAACAATATATCGATTAATTCTTCAGGTAATTATTATATTACAAATACAACAAAACATTTCAATGCAAATGGGAATGAAATTGCTTTTGTGGAACATGTGGATTCAACATGCACCGAACAAGGATATGATATTTATAAGTGTTCGATATGCGAAGCCTTAAGTAATAGAAATTATCAGGAATCTTTAGGTCATTCGAATGAAGTGATTTCTGTTGTGGAACCAACTTGTAGCAATCAAGGATATACTAAATATTGTTGCTCTGTTTGTGAACACGAAAGTAATTCAGACTATACTGATGCATTAGGACATAGTTTTGTAAACGGCATTTGTGACGTTTGTGGTATGCTTGAAGAAGATTGTATTGAATCCGAGCATAACTATGCTGACAATTGTGATGAGACATGGACTATTAGTAAAGAAAATGCTAAGCGGATAGCAATCACATTTTCAAAGGATACTTATACTGAAACAAACTGCGATTATATTTACATATATGATGCCGAAGATAATCTTATTGGAAAGTATAGTGGTAATGAATTATCATCCAAACGAATAGTCGTACATTCGAGCGTTGTAAAAATTCGTCTTACTTCAGATTATAGCAGTACACATTATGGGTTCTCTTTAACAAATGTTGAAACATATTACGAAGACTGCTTACATCCCAACACAACAACGGTTAATGAATTATCCGCAACGTGTACAGAAGATGGATATACAGGCGATGTATATTGCACAGAATGTGATTTTGTGATTACATTTGGTTCTTCTATACCTGCTGTGGGACATCAAGAAACGTTTGTTAAAACCGTTTCTCCCACGTGTACCGATGAAGGATACGACATATTCCATTGTTCTACATGCGACTCTGACTATTATAAAAACTATGTAAATGCTCTTGGACATTCAAACGAACAAATTAGTGTTGTTTCACCCACTTGCTATGAGCAAGGGTACACGCTCTACAAATGTACTGTTTGCGAGCATGAAACCAAAGATAATTACATTGACTATAATGGTCATACTTTCGAGGATGGTGTATGCTTATACTGTAATGTGTCAAAGGATGATTTAATAGAATCCGAACATGATTATCCTAGCAATTTCGATAAAACATGGACTATTAATAAGGCCGGAGCAAAACAGATAGCCATCACCTTCTCAAAAGACACCTACACAGAATCCGGATATGATATCATTTACATATACGATGGTAATGACAATCTTATAGGTGAGTATAGTGGTAGTGAGTTGGCATCAAAGCAGGTTGTAGTCGATGGGGATACAATTAAGATTCGTTTGACATCGGATTCAGGCGTAACTAAATATGGTTTTGCAATTATAGGCATAAAAGCTATTTGTGCTGAAAACTCCCATAGCTATGACAATGCTTGTGACACAAGTTGCAATGTGTGCGGTAAATCTCGTGTGATTACACATGATTACACCGATGCATCCTGTAAAGCGCCAAAAACATGTAAAGTGTGCGGCAAAACTGAGGGTGAGGCATTAAGACATACCTACGACAAACAAGTTGTTGCCGACAAGTATCTTAAATCTGCCGCATCTTGTTCCTCTGCAGCGGTATATTACAAGTCTTGCGAATGCGGTGAGAAAGGAACAATAACCTTTACCAGTGGCAGCAAACTTTCTCACAAGTCTGATGCCGGCACGGTGACTAAAAAAGCAACTTGTACTTCCACCGGAACAAAGACTTACAAGTGTACATTGTGTAAAACAGCCATTAAGACCGAGACTATCGCAAAGGTCGCTCATAAGTATGATTCCGGTACAGTAACTAAGAAGGCGACTTGTAAGACAACAGGTGTTAAAACGTATACTTGTTCCTTATGTAAGGGAACTAAGACTTCTACGATTGCAAAGCTTACAACCCACACCTACAGCAACAACTGTGATAAGACTTGTAATGTTTGCGGTGCAACTCGTACAGTTGGTGCCCACAAGTATTCCAATAGTTGCGATACAACCTGTAACTACTGTAATGCAAAGCGAACTATCAAGCATACTTACTCAAACAACTGTGACACAAGTTGTAACGTATGTAAGGCAACACGAACCATTACCCACACCTACAAAACGACCACGACCAAAGCAACACTCACCAAGAATGGTAGTATCGTTAAGAAGTGTACCGTTTGTGGTAAGGTGGCAAGCAAGAGCACTATCAAGTATGTAAAGACTTTCAAGTTGTCTACCACCACCTACACCTACGATGGCAAAGCAAAGACTCCGAGCATTACGGTAAAAGATTCTGCAGGTAAAACGCTTAAAAAGAATACTGACTATACAGTAACTTATGCAAGTGGCAGAAAGAATGTGGGAACTTACAAGGTTACCATTAAAATGATTGGCAAGTACAGTGGCACAAAAACACTGACCTTCAAGATCACCCCTGCCAAAACAACGGTGTCCAAACTCACCGCAGGTAAGAAGAGTATCACGGTAGCGATTACTAAAAAATCCACACAAGTTACCGGATATCAAATCCAGTACTCAACCTCTAAAACGTTTAGTAAAACAACCACAAAGACTATTTCGAGCTACAAGACAACGAAATATACTTTGAAGAGTTTGAGTGCTAAAAAGACATATTACGTAAGAGTTAGAACTTACAAAACCGTAAATGGTACAAAATACTATTCCGGTTGGTCTACTTACAAGTATGTGAAAACAAAATAACATATAGCAAACAGGGCAAGGAGAAAATTCTCCTTGCCCTGTTAACTTATACAAAAATTAGTTCTGCCTGTCTTTACCACTTATTTGCAAAACCTTCGTTACGGCACCTCATCATTAGTCAAGGGGGCTTTTTTTCTACAGACACTTTGCATTGTTCTTTATTATTTACAAAACTCTTCTACATAATCACTAATTGCTTTTTGTATAATTTCTATCGCAGTATCGCGTCCCATAACCTCGTTTACAGCTGTCTGCTTATGCTCAAGATTTTTATAAACAGTGAAAAAGTGGCTCATTTCGTCGAAGATATGTGCGGGAAGCTCGCTGATATCAGAGTAATGATTATATGTCGGGTCGTTTGACGGAACAGCGATAATCTTTTCGTCACCCTGACCGTTATCTACCATAGAAATAACACCTATCGGCTTTGCCTTTACAAGTGTTAAAGGCTCAAGTGTCTGAGCGCACAAAAGCAAAACATCAAGCGGATCGCCATCGTCACCGTAGGTGCGCGGAATAAAGCCGTAGTTTGCGGGGTAGTGGGTAGATGTATAAAGTATGCGGTCGAGCATCAAAAAACCCGTTTCCTTATCAAGCTCATACTTCTTCTTACTGCCCTTTGGAATCTCTATAACGCAGATAAATTCTTCAGGTGTGATTCTCTTAGGGGAAATATCGTGCCATATATTAGACATAGAAAAGCTCCTTTTAAAATTCAAATAATTCTGTACTGAAATATCTTTCTCCCGTATCGGGAAGAACGGTTACAACAGTTTTTCCTTTTCCTAATTCCTTTGCCATACGAAGCGCAGCCGCAACATTGGTGCCGCTCGAAATTCCGCAGAGGATACCTTCTTCACGAATAAGGCGCTTTGAAGTCTGAATCGCCTCATCGTCAGTAACAATTGCGGTTTTGCTGTATATTTGGAGATTTAAGTTTTCGGGGATAATGCCGTCGCCGATACCCATCTGAAGATGTGTGCCGATACTTCCTCCCGAAAGTATTGCCGCATTCTCGGGTTCAACCGCCCAGATTGTAATATCGGGGTTATGTTCTTTAAGCACTTCGCCGATGCCTGTAAGGGTACCGCCTGTACCGACACCCGAGCAAAAACCGTCAATCTTACAGTTTGCCTGCTCGATTATCTCAAGCGCGGTGGTATTACGGTGAACCTGCGGGTTGGCAGGGTTTTCAAATTGCTGAGGAACCCAGACATTTTTCTCATTTTTTTGCATATTAAGTGCAGTTTGCAAGCATTCCTCAATACAAGCGCCGATATCTCCGTCGTCGTGTACCAAAACAAGCTCTGCTCCGTAGGCTTTTATAAGTTTTCTTCTCTCTTCGCTTACCGAGTCGGGCATAATTATTCTCACCTTATACCCCTTAACCGCACCGATAAGCGCAAGGCCTATGCCCTGATTACCGCTTGTGGGCTCAACAATAATTGTGTCCTTATTTATAATACCTTGCTTTTCGGCGGTATTTATCATATTAAGCGCGGTTCTTGTCTTTATCGAACCGCCGATATTAACGCCCTCATATTTTACAAGAACCTCCGCGCTGTCAGGGCTGACAATGCGCGATAGTTTTATAAGCGGTGTATTACCCACCGCTTCGAGTACATTCGAATAAACCAAAATCAAACCTCCAAAAAGCCTGTTTTTACACTATCAGTTTATGCCCGAAGTCATAAATTCGTTATATTTATCGAGCACCTCGTCAGGCTTGCCCATCATTTTGATTTCACCCTGATGCAACCAGATAATTCGGTCACACATTGAACGTAGTGTTTCCAAACCATGAGAAATCATTATAACCGTACGGTCCTTATCCATAATGAGTTCTTTCATTTTCTTTTTGCTCTTTTTCTTAAAACGCGCATCGCCTACACTGAAGATTTCGTCTATAAGCAAAATCTCAGTATCAAGAGTTGCAGTTATGGCGAACGCCAGACGTGAATGCATACCGCTCGAATAACTGCTGACAGGCTTGTCGATATACTTACCAAGCTCCGAAAATTCTATAATTTCGTCCATCTTGGCTTCGATTTCCTTTTCCGTAAAGCCCATAAGCAGTCCCGAAAGCATTATATTAACTCTGCCCGTAAGTTCCTTTTGAAAACCGACACCGATTGCAAGAAGCGATACCGAATTATTAAAGAGATTAACGCTTCCTTCGTCGGGAGAAATTATACCCGCAAGACAACGAAGGGTTGTAGACTTTCCGCTACCGTTCTGTCCGACAAGACCTACAATCTCACCCTTATGCACATCAAAGGAAACCCCTTTTACAGCCTGCTCAACGGCTATACGCTTGCCGCCGCCAAGCAGACTCTTCATGCGTATAGGCTCCATTGTTCTATAGCTTATTTTTAAATCTTTTACTTCAATCGTTTTTTCCATCATAATATCTTACCATAATTATTTTCATTTTTATAAACCACTATTATTCCCAAAACAGAAAGCAAAACTCCGACAGCCGTCCAGATACCTAACATCAGCCAATCAGGTGACGAGCAGTAAATAAGGGTATTTCGACAACCGTCCATTGCAACTGCCACAGGGTTTATTTTAAGTAAAAGTTCGCCGTAGGGCGCAGCAACGCTGGTTGCAATATCGTAAAACACGCCCGACATATAGAAAACAAGTCGCAAGGCTATTCGCACTATCTGTGAAAGGTCCTGAACATAAACGCCAATATGCATAAAAATACAACCGACGCCAAAAGTAACAACCATTAGCATCAAAAGACAGGGGATAAGTTCTATCAAATGCCAGCTCACAGGAACGGTATACACCGCAACGAGCAAAAAGCAAATCGCGAGCGAAATAAGCATCTTGAATCCGTTAACCATCATAAGTTTTATATATATGAGGTACTTTGGCAAATAAATTTTTGTAACGATACCCTTGTTTGACTTAAGAAGGCCGCCGCTTGACGAAACGCTTTTATTGAAAAAATCCCACACAGTAAGCCCCAAAAAAACAAATATCGAGGCATACGGCATCGTTCTTTTGAAAACAACTTCGGATATAAATGTATAGATAAGCATAAAACAGAAAGGCTCTATAACCCACCAAAGTCCAGCCAAGTACGAACCTGTTACTTCTGTTTTAAGTGTTGCCTTTGTGGCGCAGAACAAATATTTTCTATATTTCTGCAAATCTTTAAAAAATCTCTTAAGATACATTGCTTAAAACCTTTCCTAAATTTCCGCTTCGTTGAAATGATGTTTAATAACCCTTTTATCCTCGGGCGGAGGTGTCATATAATCACCGTAAATAGTGGTAAGAATTTCGTCATAACCCACAGGTACGGGCATCTTAGTATCCTCAAAATCCCACCAAAGCATTTCCTTATAACAATCGCTCTTGCAAATCTGACAGCGCAAAGGGTGATAAGAAGAAAATGTCGCCATATAGGGCTTTTCGCCCTTACCGAAGCAGGTGAAATTCTTATGAAGTCCCTTATGGATTGTTTTTATCGAATAGAAATTCGACACAAATTTCAAAATTTTACCTTTAAGGTGCGGCGGTTTTCGAAGTCCCAATTTATAAGAAAGCATACCGCGGTAAAATCTAACAAAAAATGCCGTTTTCAAAATCTTGAAGCCTTTAGCGGTCGGCACATATTCCATCGGGAAAACATCAATATAAGGTCCGTTATTCTCGGTCAGGTGAGCTATATGCTCCTGACGGAAATTGATTTCGCCCTTAAGCTGTCTTATCTTGATAAACGGCGACCAATAGTTGTCCACCGTTGTCGGATGTTGAACTTGATATTTATCCCCAAGCTCGTCCTGAGCTACCGCTAAAAAGCGCTCATACTCGCTTCTTTCCATTATAAGATCGACATCGTCATCCCATGGTATAAATCCTTTGTGACGAATCGCGCCCAAAAGCGTACCCTCACCTAAAAAGAATTTTATGTTATGCTTTTTACAGACTTCTGACACATCTTTCAAAATTGCAAATTCCAATCTCTGCAACTCGTGTATCTCTGCCAAAATCTTATTTTCTTCCAAAATTCACACCTGCCATTTTTTACAACAGTCTCAAAATAAATTCTGCCAAGCGCGAAGAACAGTTTTCACTGCCGACGCTTAAATATTTTTTAATATAAGCCTTGATTTTAGAAAAATCATATTCCTTTTCTAAAACAAACTTTAATTCCTCTGCATTTTCAGTCACAACCGCGCCGATTTCTTCCGAAAACAAATCAAGATTAAGACCGTTTTTCTGCTTGTACTCCTCATAATCGTACAAATAATAGTATACCTGTTTGCCGACAAGCATCGCCTCAAAACCAACACCCGAATAGTCGGTAATAATTTTGTCACAAACCTTCATCCACTCGAAAGAGGAAAAATTACTGTCAACAATCACACGGCTGTCAACAGCCGAATCCACCCCGTGCTTATCCGCAGGGTGAAGCTTGACAACCACATTGTATTTTTCAAAATCCACCGTTTTTCCTATCCATGACAGCTCAACCTTTTGATGCGCCCTGAAAGTCGGAGCGTAAAGCAAAATCGGTTTTTCGAAAATATCGGGATATTTTTCGACTATTTCCTCTCGTTTTTCTAAGGAATTTAGAATGTAGTCTATTCTCGGGAGTGGAAGTAATACTAATTTTTCCCTCGAAGCGTTAAAACATTCGAGCAACACCCGTCCCGAAGCCTCACTGCAAGCGACAATATGAGTATAATTACGGTGCATACACATACATTCCGCCACCGCTTTCGTATGTCCCCAAGGCTTATCAATCGCCTGAAACCCAAATTTTTTAACGATGTTCAGCGCGTGCCAAAGCTGGATGAATTCCTGTTCTTCTTTGTGGTTTAAAACACAAACCGCTATACAGTATCCGTCAACCACAACCACTTTGGCAGTTGCGATATGATACATCTGAACGAGTATATGAAAAGCATACCCGATTTTGCCTACTAAGGACGGCGCAATTCTTTTTGCAAGAATAACGGTTTCGACCGCAGGCTCTGCTTCACATAGTGCCTTTTCAAGATATTCGAAATCGACAGGTACCGTGTCGCTTTGTCGGCTTAAAAAAGTGATTTTTTTGCGCGGTTTCAAAAAAAGCTTAAAGAAGAAGTAAATTGCTCTTAACGCCAAAACCGCAAGCTTTGCAAGTATTTTCAAGCTTTCCCCACACCTTCACACACTTATTCCAGTTTATTGTAACATTTTTTTCTGTATAAAACAATCATTTTTTAAATTTTTTGAAATTTTTTAAAAAAATCAAAGCGAAGCTTTGTTACAAGCTTCGCTTTGAACATTAGTATTTAACTATTAAACTACCTGTTTTTTGCCTTTTTGATTGAAACTGTACCAAAGAGTACTCCTACTCCCGAAACAAACATCAACGCTAATAAGAACGCGAAGTTTGTTCTGTCGCCTGTCTTCGGACTGCTTACAGGCTTTTCGGGTTTTTCTTCGGGTTCAGGTTCTTCCTCAGGTTCTTCTTCAACCTCAGGTTCTTCCTCAACCTCAGGTTCTTCCTCAACCTCGGATTCTTGCTCAGGTTTCGGTTCAGGCTCAGGTTCCGCTTCGCCTTCCACTCCGGGATTCGGTTGAGGTTCAGGTTCAGGATCGGGGACTTCGAGGGTGATTTCAACCTCGTTAGAATCCTTGGTTTCTTGATTGCTGCCGTAAACTATGGTAGCAATATTCTTCCAAGAAGTATCCTCTTCGACCTCAGGAACGGTAACCTCGAACGAAACGGTCTTCTTTCCGCCTGCCGCAATGTCATTGATTTCCCAATGAATTATGCCGTTTTCAAGATAGCCGCCGTCTGTTATAGAGCCGTCTACAACCTTTAGTCCTGTCGGAACAGCGTCAGAAAGCGCTACTGACGGACTGAATTCTCCTGTGTTTTCTACAGTAAGGTCATACTTAACCTTGTCGCTAGCCTTAACAAACTGCACCTCGGTTGTAGCTTCGCCACCGTTTACAGACTGTGTCTTAGTTACGGTATAATCAGCGTCCAAAACAGAGTTTACAACCTCGTTGGTTTCGAAGGTGTTTCCGCCGTGAACTGCTACAGCCTTATTTTTGATAGTCTCGCCGCCAACAACCACAACCTTGAAGCTAACTGTAACAGTCTGACCTCTGTAAAGATCGGGGAAGGTCCAGGTGATAACGCCGTTTTCGTAAACGCCGCCTTCGGTTGCAGAATCTTCTACATACTTAGTACCCTCGGGGATTGTATCGGTAATGGTTACATCAAGTGCCATTTCGCCCGAATAGTATTCAATTTTGTATTCGAGCTCGTCGCCCTCGTTAACCGCCTGACCGTCAATATTTATTGTATAATCACCGGGCTTATAAACTTCTTTTTGGGCGATTGCCGTAACCACATTTACAAAGCGCAGGGTATCGGCAGGAAGATCTGTAGAAGTATCAACCGCATTAACAACAGCAGTAAGTGTGCCATTGAGATTGTCAATTACATTAACGCTCACCGCATAAGCTCTGTCATCATAGCTGATATCATACTCTTTGCCGCCAATTTCAATAACCTCATACTCGCCACCCTTAAGCTCTTTAACGGTGTAATCAAAGGTTTTGCCGATGTCAGTCTGAGTATAATCTATCGCGAACTCAAACTTGCCATCCTTATTTGTCTTGCGCTCGATTTCTTCACCATTTTCATCATAAAGAATGAAGGTGTAATCATCATCTTTAAGTTCAGCGCCGAACAAGACTTTTTCGCCCTTGAGAACTGCTTTTCCAGTAGCAGTATAGGTGTTCTGGAATACAACCCGTGTACCGTCAGCGCTGTCGGCACCGTTATCAGCAGTAGCCACAAGCTCGCCCTTGAGGTTATCCGTAACCTCAACCGTTACGATATACTTATCGCTATCGTATTCAACACCGCCAAGTGTACCCTCAGTCTCTTCAATCTGATAGTAATAAGTGCCTG
>JAZNLE010000095.1:0-1889 GCA_045578885.1 Acutalibacteraceae bacterium
AATTTAAAACCGCAGGTCGAAAAAAGCATTAAATTTAAGACTGATAATGTGTATTTATATAGGAAGTCGGTTGACGCGCGTCACAAGGATAATGTTCATTTTTGTTGTTCGGTTTTGGTTGAAACCAAAAATGAACAAGCGCTTCTCAAGAAAAACAAAAACGCGACTACATATGTAAATAAAGAGTATGTTTGGCAAACTGCAAAAAATTCGCCCGATACTTCGCCTGTTGTGGTGGGGTTTGGACCTTGCGGTATGTTTTGCGCCTTGGCGCTCGCGCGTGCAGGTTTAAAGCCATTAGTAATCGAGCGCGGTCAGGATGTTGATACGCGCATTAAGGATGTCGAGGCTTTTTTGAACGGCGGCAAGCTTAATACCGAGTCTAATGTTCAGTTCGGCGAGGGCGGTGCAGGGACTTTTTCTGACGGTAAACTTAATACGGGAATAAAAGACCCTCGTTGTCGCGCAGTGCTTAAAGAATTTGTTTCTCACGGTGCTGATAAAAAAATTCTTACCGAAGCAAAACCCCATATTGGCACCGATGTTTTGGTCGATGTGGTGAAAAATATCCGCGAGGAAATTATCTCGCTCGGCGGCAAGGTGCTTTTCGGCACAAAACTCGAGAAAATTAATACATATAATAATAAGTTGTCTTCAATTGTAGCAAACGGTGAGGAGATTTTGTGCGATACTGTTGTATTGGCTACGGGACATTCCGCACGCGATGTGTTCCGATTTTTGCGCGACAGCGGTGTAACGATGGAGCGCAAGCCGTTTTCGGTTGGCGTTCGTATTGAGCATTTGCAGGAAGATATCAACAAGGCGCTCTATGGCGAGTTTTATAACCACCCTGCGTTATCGGCGGCGGATTATAAAATGGCAACCCACTTAGAAAACGGTAGGGGAGTTTATACTTTTTGCATGTGCCCCGGTGGTGAAGTGATAAATTCCTCGAGCGAAGATAATAAACTCGTTGTCAACGGTATGAGCTACTCGGCGCGTGACGGCAGAAATGCCAATAGCGCTTTGCTTGTTGGTGTAAATCCCGAAGATTTTTCGGGGGACGATGTTTTGGCAGGTTGCGAGTTCCAAAGAGAGATTGAGCAAAAGGCATATAATATGTATATGGGAGCTGTTCCTGTTACAACTGTCGGTCAGTTTGTTTTCGGTGAAGAATTTAAAATCGGTAAAGTTGAACCCACCGTAAAACCAAAATACAATTTTGCTGATTTTTCTAAAATATTCCCAACATATATAATAGAGAGTCTGAGATCGGGGATTTTGGAGTTCAACAAAAAGATTAATGGCTTTGCTGACAAAAGCGCTGTACTTACGGCACCAGAAACTCGAAGCTCTTCGCCTGTAAGAATTTTGAGAAATGAAGATTATCAGAGTATAAATCTTGATGGTTTGTACCCTGCAGGCGAGGGTGCAGGCTATGCGGGCGGTATAATGTCAGCGGCGGTTGATGGACTTAAAATTGCCGAACACATTATAAACAAGTAATTTTGCCTAAAATAAATCATATTTTTTTGATATTAAAAGCACATTTGAACAAACTAACAAATGTGCTTTTTCACTTTTAAAAAATTTTTTAAAAAAGTTCAAAAAAAGTGTTGACAAAGGGGATTGTTTGTGGTAATATAATCGAGCGCCCTAAAAAGCGGGGTGCAAAACGGACCTTGAAAATTAAACAACGATAAGAAAGAAAAGGACCCGACAAATTCTTGATTTAGTAATTCGAGGATATAACGGAAGATAACGCAAGCGTTATCGTAAAAAATGAGCTATAAGCTTATCTAAAAGGTTTTAACACGAAAGTGTTGAGATACAATTTTTTAGAGAGTTTGATCCTGGCTCAGGACGAACGCTGGCGGCGTGCCTAACAC
>JAZNLE010000096.1:0-30166 GCA_045578885.1 Acutalibacteraceae bacterium
TTACGGGCGCTTGTTTTACCTTCGGGCTTAATTTCGCCTGCTTTGAGGAGTGAAACTTTAGTAAGGAACGGACCTACAAGCTCATAAATGAGCACAGAGAAAAGTGTTATATTAGCGATTAAAGCGCCCTGCGTACCCAAAGCTTCTGCTTTAAGCGCCATACCAAGCGCAACACCTGCCTGCGGGAAAAGGGTTATACCAAGATATTTTACGATATTACTATCACACTTCATTGCACCCGAGCTCAACCTCGCACCGAAGTATTTACCAAAGCAACGGAAAACGATATAAACAAGACCGATAAGAACTATCAGACTGTCGGTAAACACCGAAAGTTCAAGCTCGCTACCGCTTATAACGAAGAACAAGATAAACAGCGGTGAAGTCCAACGGTCAACACGGTCCATAAGTTCTTCCGAGAAGTCGCAAACATTACAGAACACTGTGCCGAGCATCATACAAACGAGAAGTGATGAAAATGCGATGTGTACCCCGCCGATTTTAAACTCGAGCATAGAAAGGGCTACCGTTAAGAAAACAAATGTAACCGACATCGAAAGACGCTTTGAGCGTGAATGGAAAAATCTCTCGCAGAAGTTGAATGCAAAGCCCATTACAGCGCCTAATATAAGCGAGCAAACAACCTCTAAAACAGGTTCGAGAATTACTGAAATCAGACTTACTTCACCCGAAATCAGTGCCTTTGCTACGCCGAACGAAACCGCGAAAAGCACAAGTCCAACAGCATCATCGAGCGCCACTATTGGAAGAAGTATATCGGTAAGCGGACCTTTTGCTTTATACTGCTTTACAACCATCAAAGTAGCGGCAGGAGCCGTAGCCGAAGCTATCGCACCCAGAACTATCGCCGCCGACAGCGGTAGCTTATCGGGTATTAAAAAGTGAAGCCCTATAAGCGCAGCATCAACTACAAGCGTTGTTAATACAGCCTGAACAATGCCGATAACAGTAGCCTGTTTGCCTATCTTTTTTAACTGAGATAAACGAAACTCATTACCGATTGAAAAAGCGATAAATCCGAGCGCTGTATCTGACAGTAAGCGGTAGGTTTTTATGCTGTCCATACTTGTAAAGCCCAAACCTTCTACCCCTAACGCGCCAAGACAATAAGGCCCGATTATAATACCTGCTACGAGATATGCCGTAACCGCAGGAAGTTTTACTAATTTTGCAAGTCTCGAAAGCATCAAACCCACAAAGAGCGCTACCGCAAGATTTAAAAGAGTATACATTAAATCATCCCCCCTGAATTTTAAAACCGTAAATAATTATACTACTGTAACACGATAAAAACAAGTATTATTTTAAGAATATTTAATCAGATGCAACTTTTCTTTACATCCTACTTTTTTCCGCAATTTTTTTGAAAAACTATTGACAAATTTTGGAGTTGATGGTATCATATCATAGTAGTTAGCCTAGGCTAATTTATTTTTATGAATTTCAGTTAGCGCACGCTAACCGAAATAACTTAAAGGTGATACAAATGAATTTAACAACAGCAGAAGAGTCAAAAGAATATATAATTAAAAGCATTGAAACCGACGACGAAGAGTTGAATGCTTTCCTTTTCTCGCTCGGTTGTTATTCGGGCGAGCCAATCACCGTTGTTTCGCGCAAAAAGAAAACCCTTGTTGTTTCTATAAAGGACAGCAGATACTGCATCGACAGTCAATTGGCAAAGGCTATTGTTGTAGAATAAAGATAATACGGCTTTTAGGCCTATTATTTTTTGAAGTTCGGTTAGCAATAGGTAACTAAGATATAATATAAGGAGAAAAAAATGAGAATCGCATTAACAGGCAACCCCAACAGCGGCAAAACCACAATGTTTAATGCCCTTACAGGCAGCAACGAAAAGGTTGGCAACTGGGCAGGTGTTACAGTAGATATAAAAGAACACGCTATAAAAAGAAGCTTTTATGCGAGTGCTGACACCCTTGTCGTAGTTGACCTCCCCGGTGCTTATTCAATGTCCCCTTTCACAAGTGAAGAAAGTATCACAAGTAGTTATATAAAGAACGAAAACCCCGATGTTATCGTCAATATCGTCGACGGCACAAACCTAAGTCGAAGTCTTTTCTTTACAACACAGTTATTAGAACTCCAAATCCCCGTTGTTATAGCACTTAACAAAACCGATATCAACAAAAAAAAAGAAACCGTCATTGATGTTGAGGTTTTAAGCGAGCTTTTGGGATGTCCCGTAATAGAAACTATTTCTACCTCACACGATGGCTTGGCAGAGGTTATAAAAACCGCTACCAAACAGGTAGGGAAAGGTCAAGCGGCTCCCTTTATTCAAAATGATATTGACCTTGCAAACAAAAGAGCGGTTGAAAATGCCGACCGCCGACGCTTCAAATTCGTAAACGAAATTGTCCGTCAGGTTGAAACCCGTAAGGTTCTTACTAAAGATAGAAATATAGACGATAAAATTGACGCTGTGCTCACAAACAAATGGATCGGTATTCCGATTTTCGCCATTGTTATGTTCCTTGTGTTCCAGATTTCACAGGTTTGGGTAGGTCAGCCTGTTGCCGACCTTCTTGTAATATGGCTTGAAATGTTCCAAGGATGGATTGACGAACTTCTCGCAAATGCAAGCCCATTACTTTCAGCACTTCTTGTTGACGGTGTTATCGGCGGTGTTATCGCCGTTGTGGGCTTCTTACCGCTTGTTATGGTAATGTACTTCCTGATAGCTTTACTTGAGGACTGCGGTTATATGTCGCGCGTTTCGGTGGTTTTGGACCCGATTTTCAAAAAGGTCGGTCTTTCGGGTAAATCAGTTATCCCTTTTGTTATCACCGTAGGCTGTGCTGTACCGGGCGTTATGGCAAGCCGCACCATCCGTAACGAGCGCGAACGCCGAGCTACCGCTATGCTAGCCCCCTTTATGCCCTGTGGCGCTAAAATTCCCGTAATCGCCCTCTTTGCAGGCGCTTTCTTCGATAAAGCAGGATGGGTAAGTACCACGATGTACCTTTCGGGCATTGTTCTTATCTTCCTTTGCGCATTGCTTATCAATAAAATCACCGCGCATAAAACTAAAAAATCCTTCTTTATTATTGAACTTCCCGAATATAAATTTCCGTCACTTTGGGGTGCATTCAAATCAATGTGCTCACGCGGTTGGGCTTACATAGTAAAAGCCTCCACAATCATTCTTCTTTGCAATATAGCAGTACAGATTATGCAGTCATTCACCTGGAGACTCACACCTGCAAATGAAATTGCAAGCGATTCAATTTTGGCTTCCATCGCCGGAGTTATTGCTTATTTGTTGGTACCGGTTGTGGGTATAGTTTCGTGGCAACTTGCAGCGGCTGCCGTTACAGGCTTTATCGCAAAGGAAAATGTTGTCGGTACATTAGCAGTTTGCTATGCCGCCGCAGACCTTACAAGAGCTGATATGATAGGCTTAAACGCTTGGGGAGAAACCGTTGTTATGACATCTGCTGCCGCTTTAGCTTACCTTATGTTCAACCTCTTCACTCCCCCCTGCTTTGCCGCTATCGGCGCTATGAATAGCGAGATGAAGAGTGCAAAATGGCTTTGGGGCGGTATAGGATTACAACTTTCGGTCGGCTTTACCGTGGGCTTCCTTGTATATCAAATCGGCACACTCATCACTACAGGCACTTTAGGTAACGGCTTTATGGCAGGCATTATCGCAATTGCAGTAATAACCGTATTTATAATTTGCCTTTGCATAAATGCCGAAAACAAACTCAAAGCGGAAAATGCACTCAAAAGTAATTAAGGTATTTATTTATGGAAAATGCAATTATCATTATCATTCTCTTAACTATAATATGCTTGTCCGCAGGATATGTCCTGAAAGCCAAAAAGAATGGCAAAAAGTGTATCGGATGTCCTGATTGCTCAGCTTGTTCTAAAAACTGCGGTTCTAAGCAAAAATAACCAACATAAAAACCGACTTGAATTTTTAAGTCGGTTTTCTATTGCTTGACACGATATTTTATCTATATTATAATTATAATAATTAAACCTCTGGTACAAAATATTTATTCTTAACCATAGATATATATTTGTCCCCTGCAACTATTATATGGTCAATCAATTTGATATCCATTTCCTTTAAAGTGAAAGCCAGTCGCTTAGTATTTTCAACATCAACCTGACTTGGAGTCAGATGACCTGTCATATGATTGTGCGAAACAACAACATAAGTAGCTTCGTGCTTGATCGCTTTCTGCACAACATCCTTAATCTCAAACGAAACATTAAGGGTATCGCCTTTAGCGAGAACCTCACAGGATATAAGATTTCCCAATTCGTTAAGACATGTGAGCATAAATACTTCCTTGCCGTAACCATGATGCCTTTCGACCAGATATTCACAAAGCTTTTCAATACTCGAGAACTCTTTGATATTAGAATTTCTGTCAGCTGTATATCTTCTACAAAACGGCAATATCAATTTTATCAGCGCAACAGCCCTTTCGGTCATACCTTTTACCTGAAATAAGGAGTCGGCATCTGCCTCAAAAACGCCGGTCAAAGAGCCAAAGGTATTTATAAGGGTGTGGGCTAATTCGTTTGTATCTTTTTGCGGTATTCCGTAATACAGAAGCACTTCCAAAACCTTATGATCAGGCATACTCTCAGGAAAGTCCTGTTCAATAACTTCCTTGCGCATTCTTTTTCTATGCCCCGCATGCAAATTTTCAGCCATACCTTAACCCCCTTTTCGACAATATATTACATTTATTATATACTACAAAACTCTGCTTTTCAAGTGTAACAAAGGAATTATAATGAAAGAATTTACAATCACAAAAAATGACGCAACACTCCGCCTTGACAAGTTCATAACCAAAACCTGCCCGACACTTCCCTCCTCACTTATGTTCAAGTACATTCGCACCAAAAGGATTAAAATTAACGGCAAGCGCGCAGAGATTAGCACTCGCCTTAATGTCGGGGACGTTGTATCGGCATACATAAATGACGAGTTTTTTGTCGAAATCGCCCCAAAGCATGACTTCTTATCCGCTTCGAGCAAGATAGATATTGTTTATGAAGACGAAAATATCCTCTTGGCAGATAAAAAGCAGGGACTTCTCGTCCACCCTGATAAAAACGAATACGGCGACACGCTTATCGCCCGTATTCAGCACTATTTATATGACAAGGGCGAATATAACCCAAAGGATGAGAACCGCTTCCGCCCCGCCCTTGCAAACCGTATTGACCGCAATACAGGCGGTATAGTAATTGCTGCAAAAAACGCCGAGGCACTTCGTATTTTGTGCGATAAAATAAAATACCGCGAAATAGACAAGCGCTATCTCACGGTAGTGCATGGTGTCCCTAAAGCAAAAACCGCCACTTTAGAAGGCTTTTTAGAGAAAAACGAAGACAAAAACAAGGTTTATCTATCAAATAAAAAGACAGATAGCAACAAAACAATAAAAACAAAATACACCTTGCTTAAAAGCAAAAATAATCTTTCATTGTTAGAAGTTGAGCTTATAACTGGCAGAACCCACCAGATACGCGCCCATATGGCATCAATCGGCCACGCGCTTTTGGGTGACGGAAAATACGGCAAGCTGAAAGACGATAAAAAACTCGGCTTTAACAAGCAGGCGCTCTATTCCTACAAGCTGACCTTTGATTTCAAAACCGATGCGGGAATACTTAACTACCTGAACGGCAAAACCTTTACTGTAAATGAAGTATGGTTTGCAAAAGAATTATTTGGTTACGAATGTAACTAAAAAAACAATCCCAAGCTTTCGCTTGGGATTTTGTTATTTTAGTTAGTAACTGTAAGTTCAGTATCTTTATCAAAGATGTGAATCTTTTCTGTTTCCAAAGCAATCTTAATCTTGTCGCCGGGACGAGCCGTGTTTGTCGGAGCAACACGAGCATTGATTGACTGACCTTCGCAGTTCATATAAAGATAGGTTTCAGCACCCATAAGTTCGGTAACTTCAACGCCAGCTTCAACAACACCATCCTTGTACTTTTCAACAAGGTCTTCTTCGTTGTGAACATTTTCAGGACGGATACCCATGATAACTTCTTTACCAACATAAGCTTCAAGGCAGTTATCCTTATTCTTAGAAGCAGGAAGTTCGAGCTTATACTTAACGCCTGCGCGAGTCTTAGTATCTTCAGAACCGAATTCTACGAAGTACTTGTCGCCTTCCTTAAGGATAACAGCGTCGATAAAGTTCATCTGGGGAGAACCGATAAAGCCTGCAACGAAGAGGTTGCAAGGATAGAGATAAAGGTTCTGAGGAGTATCGACCTGCTGAACAACACCGCTCTTCATAACAACGATACGAGTACCCATTGTCATAGCTTCGGTCTGGTCGTGTGTTACGTAGATAAAGGTTGTACCCAATCTCTGATGGAGTTTAGAAATTTCGGTACGCATCTGTGCACGGAGCTTAGCGTCCAAGTTTGAAAGCGGTTCGTCAAGTAAGAATACCTTGGGTTCACGAACAATAGCACGGCCGAGAGCCACACGCTGACGCTGACCACCCGACAAAGCCTTCGGCTTACGTTCGAGAAGATGTTCAATATCGAGGATACGAGCTGCTTCTTCAACGCGACGACGGATTTCATCCTTCGGAGTCTTACGAAGTTTAAGACCGAATGCCATATTGTCAAATACTGACATATGGGGATAAAGAGCGTAGTTCTGGAACACCATTGCGATATCGCGATCCTTAGGAGCTACATCGTTTACAAGGCGGTCGCCGATGTAAACTTCACCTTCGGAGATTTCTTCAAGACCTGCAACCATACGGAGTGTGGTTGACTTACCGCAACCTGAAGGACCAACGAAAATAATAAATTCCTTGTCCTTGATTTCGAGGTTGAAGTCGATAACCGCGGTTACGCCGCCGGGGTATCTTTTGTACACATTTTTTAATGATAGACTTGCCATTTGGAGCCTCCCTAAGAATATTTTATAACAATGATATTATAACAAATCGTGCCAAAAATTACTATGCAAATTTCCACCAATGTTATTGTTCACAATTTGTCTAATTTGACACTTTTTATCAACACTTTGAAAAAATGAGCGAAATTTCTTCTACTTGTAGCAACCTGCAGTTGCCTTGCTCAAGATTTTCGGGCAAATAAAGACCGCCAATAGAACGGCGTTCAAGCTCGTTTACACCAAGCCCCACCGTGCCGAACATCCGCTTAATCTGGTGATATTTTCCCTCGCTTATAGTAATGCGCGCTTTATTTTCGGGCAACGCTTCGAGCCTTGCGCTCTTACAGACTGTACCGTCGGCAAGGATGACACCGTCTGCAAATTTTTGCACCATTTCCTTTGTAATAACTCCGTCAAGGGTGGCGATATAGGTCTTGTCCACATTTTTATTAGGCGTGATTACCCTATGCCCAAAATCGCCGTCGTCGGTTATAATAAGAAGACCCGTCGTGTCCTTATCAAGTCTTCCGACAGGAAATAAACCATTTCTTCGCCATTCGGGTGGTACCAAATCGACAACAGTTTTTCGGTTTTTGTCATTAGAAGCCGAAAGCACACCTTTAGGCTTGTTCATAAGAATATAGATAAACTTCTTGTATTCGAGTTTTTCTCCGCCGAAAACAATTTCACTTACGGTATCAATAAGCGCGGACGGGTTTTTTACAACCTGTCCGTCAACTGTTCCTTTTCCGCGGCGGATTGCGGTCCTAGCATCCTTGCGGGAAATATTAAACTGATTTGCTATTATTTTATCAAAACGTTCTCTTTCCATCGTCATTTCCTTTTAGCGCAGACATCTCGCCGCCAACCTTAACATCAGCGATATCTCCGCCTATCAATTTATCCTTATACACCATTAAATTAACCATTCTGCCGTCGGTTGCCGTATATGTATATACTGTAACATTTTTTCCTTTAAAAGCCGCCAAATCAAAGCCTGCGCTTCGTTGTAAGGTGTTATAATTTTCATAAACCTTACTGAAATCAAACGGAATTGTCACCTGCTTTTGCTCACAATTATCACTCTGCAAATCAATACCCAAGGTAGCGATAAACTGCACCCTTTGGGCATTAGTCGAAAGTTTAGTTTCACCCGCTTTAACCGAAAAAAACTGCCCGATTATAACGAGTGAAAGCACAATGGCACAGACAAGTACAAACAGCCTCTTTTTTGTAAGTGTAACATACATTAAAATAACCCCTTTGTACATTTTATTATACAAAGGGATTTATTATAACACAAACTGCGTGGACAGATATACCCTCTAAAGCGCCCGTAAAACCCAAACCCTCTTCGGTAGTAGCCTTAACATTTACACAGTCCACGCTTATATTACAATCGCTTGCAATATTTTCTCTCATAGCGTCAATGAAGCCCGCCATTTTAGGTTTTTGGGCAATAACAGTCGCATCAATATTACCGATTTTATATCTCTTTTCCTTTAAAAGCGCAACCGTTTTTCTAAGCAAAATACGGCTATCGATACCAAGAAAAACATTATCACTATCAGGGAAATGCTTACCGATGTCACCGAGCGCCGCCGCGCCCAAAAGCGCATCGCACACCGCATGCAAAAGCACATCAGCATCCGAATGACCTAAAAGACCTTTCTCAAATGGAATTTCCACACCGCCGATAATACACTTGCGGTTTTCGGCAAATTTATGAACATCATAACCGTGACCTATTCTAATCATTCTTCTTCTCCTAAAAAGGCTTTTGCCAAATCTAAATCTTCTTTAGTCGTGATTTTAATATTTTTATAGTTTCCCTCAACTACGCCTACGATATAACCTGCCGTTTCCATAATCGAAGTATCGTCGGTGAAAACCGAAACATCGCAGAGTTCGGTAGCTTTAAGATAATCTGCCACCCTTACGCCTTGCGGCGTCTGTACCGATATCAAGTTTTCACGCTCTACAGTTTTTAAAACCTTACCGCACTCGTCAACCTGTTTTATAGTATCCTTAACCTTAACACCGCAGGTAACGGCAGAATACCCGTCAAGTGCTTTTGCTACCGAGCAGATAATATCACTTGTAACAAACGGTCTTGCGCCGTCATGTATAAGCACCTTTTGGGCATTTTGGGGCAATCTTGCAAAGCCTTTGAGCACCGATTCCTGACGGCTGTTACCGCCGCAGACAATATCCGAGAGTTTTGTTATCATATACTTCTCGCAAAGCATCTGAATCTGGAACAAATCCTCGGTTCTTACAACCAGAATTATATTAGAAATACAGCCGCAGTTTTCAAAGGCTTTGAGAGTTCTTATAATAACAGGTACTGAGCCGATTTCTGCCAACTGCTTGCTTATCCCCTGCATTCTCGAAGAAGCACCCGCCGCAACCACAATAACAGGCACCGAACCCTTATTCTCGGTTACGGTATAGTCTAATTTAAGTTTAGTTTCTTGCATCATTTATTACCTTTTTAAAAATTTCGCTGAAAATTATTGCCACAATGGCGCCAAGACACCAACCGCAGACAACATCGCTGAAATAATGAACATTGAAATAAACACGCGAAATACCCATAATAATCGGGAAAAAAATCAGAACACCAAAAGTAATACCCTTTTGGAGTTTTGTTTTACAATAGGGCAAAATGCAGAATATAAGCATTAAGTAAATCGCCATATTATTCATCGCGTGACCGCTCGGGAAACTGTAACTGCTCGCTGTAAGTAGCATTTCGGCAGGTCTTGCGCGTTTTACAACATTCTTTATTGTTTTGTTTAAAACGGTCGAGGTTATTGCCGTGCAGGCAATGGGGATGCCAACCTTTCTGCTTGTCATAGGCAACAAAAGCAGCACCGCTACAAGAACAACATCCAACAATGTGTCACCTAAGACAGTGAAAGAATAAAAGAATTCCCCGATTTCGCTTTTAGGGTTGATAAACTTCGGAAGCCAAGCTTCAAAGCCTGCAATGGCGCCCGAGAAACTGAGATATGCCGTAATGCCAAAGACAAATGCAAGCACAACAATGCTTATATTTTTACTCTTTTTCATAAAAACCTCACATAAATACAAAAGCCGCACAGACTGTGCGGCTTATCTTTGCTTATTCTTCGGTTTCTTCTTCGCAACCGCAGTCGCAACCTTCACAGTCGCAACCTTCAAAATCAAATTCAAGCTCTGTTCCGCAGTTGGGACAAACCATACCTTCCTCTTCGAGCATTTCCTCGTCGAGATAAATTATATCGTTGCAAGCGGGACATTCGATTTCATAAACCTCATCGTCGTGAGAACAATCGAATTCTTCTTCGTCCTCGTCTTCTTCATAAACAAATTCTTCGAGGTCTGCCAAATCTTCGTCGACAGCGTCAATTTGTTCAATAATTTCTTCACAGCTTTCTTCGATATCGCAGATTTCTGCGGTGATGTCGCCGAGTAAATCGATAATGGCGGTAAGGATTTTACCTTCGGGTTTTGTTTCATCAAGATTTAAGCCTTCAGCCAAACCTTTGATATAAGCAATCTTTTCACAAATATCCATATTATAATACCTCCAAAAACTTATACGCGTTCCATGTATTCGCCTGTGCGGGTATCAACTCTGATCATTTCGCCTTCGTCGATAAAGAGGGGTACGCGGATTTCTGCTCCGGTTTCCAAGGTGGCGGGTTTTGTTGCATTTGTAGCGGTGTCACCCTTAAAGCCGGGATCGGTCTGGGTAACAGTAAGTTCAACAAATGTGGGGGGTTCTACGCCGAAAACCTTGCCCTTGTAGGACAAAATCTTGCATATCATATTTTCTTTAACAAACTTGAAGTTGTCACCAAGCTCACTGCCGTTGATGGGTTCAAGTTCATAGGTTTCCTGATCCATAAAGTAGTAAAGATCACCATCATTATAAGAATATTCCATATCCTTTCTTTCAACAAAAGCAGTCGGGAACTTTGCTGTGGGGTTATAGCTCTTTTCAATAACTGCGCCTGTAATAACATTCTTTGTTTTTGTTCTTACAAAAGCAGCGCCCTTACCGGGTTTTACATGCTGAAATTCTACAACCTGAAGCACGTTGCCGTCTTCTTCAAAAGTAACGCCATTTCTAAAATCGCCTGCACTAATCATAATAATCCTCCAAATGTGCAATATTTTCTATAACATTATAAGGCTTTTTCACCCTTTTGTCAAGGTTAAGTATATCTTTATACCACACTAACTTGAAGTTTTTTCGAAAGTCGATAAAAATATTGAAAAACTGAAATTTTATGATATAATAAAAATACAAAATCAAAGGAGCAGATAAATGATTACAAAAGACATTAAGTATGTAGGTGTTAACGACCATAAAATCGACCTTTTCGAAGGTCAGTATATAGTCCCCAACGGTATGGCATACAACTCATACATTATAATGGACGAAAAAATCGCCGTAATGGACTCGGTGGATATAAACTTTTCGGACGAATGGCTCGGCAATATTGAAAACGAGTTAGGCGAAAATGCACCCGATTATCTTATAATTCAGCACATGGAGCCTGACCACTCTTCGAGCATCACCGCCTTTACCGAAAAATATCCCGATACTGTAATAGTCGCTACCGACAAAGCTTTCACGATGATGAATAAGTTTTTCGACACCGATTTTTGCGACCGCAGACTCGTCGTAAAAGAGGGCGATACACTCGATTTAGGCGGCCACAAGCTTTCCTTCATAACAGCGCCAATGGTTCACTGGCCCGAGGTTATGATGACATACGATGCTACCGACAAAGTGCTCTTTTCTGCCGATGCTTTCGGTAAGTTTGGCGCACTTGACTGTGATGAAGACTGGGCTTGCGAAGCGAGAAGATATTATATTGGAATTGTCGGTAAATACGGCGTTCAAGTACAAGCCGTGCTTAAAAAAGCCGCAGCTTTGGATATCGAAATTATCTGTGCATTACACGGTCCTGTGCTTAAAGACAATCTCGGATACTATCTTGATTTATACAACATCTGGTCGTCATACGGTGTCGAGAGCGAAGGTGTCCTTATTTGCTACACCTCGGTTTACGGAAACACTAAAAAAGCTGTTGAGCTTTTGGCGGAAGAATTAAAGTCACTCGGTTGTAAAAAAGTAGCAGTAAACGACCTTGCGCGTTGCGATATAGCAGAGGCGGTTGAAGACGCTTTCCGCTACGGCAATATAGTACTTGCAACCACCACCTATAATGGCGGTATCTTCCCCTTTATGCACACCTTTATAAACGAACTTACAGAGCGCGGTTTTAAAAACCGCAAAATCGGTATTATTGAAAATGGAAGCTGGGCGCCCGTTGCCGCGAATACCATTAAAAAGATGCTCGAAACCTCTAAAAATCTCACCTTTACCGACACCACAGTAACTGTGCATTCAGCGGTAAAAGCTGACACAAAAGAACAAATTAAAAACCTTGCAAAAGAAATCATATAAATCTTGAGATTTTATGTTTTTTGTGGTATAATCTTCTAAAATAAACATGAAGGAGTTTTCATTATGGCTAACAAATATTCAGGTACTCAAACCGAAAAAAATCTTGAAGCGGCATTCGCTGGCGAATCACAGGCACGAAACAAATATACTTACTACGCTTCAAAGGCTAAAAAGCAGGGTTTTGAACAAATTGCCGCTTTGTTTTTAAAGACAGCTGACAACGAAAAAGAGCACGCAAAAATGTGGTTCAAAGAGTTACATAACGGCGTTGGCGATACCAAGGATAACCTCTTGGATGCAGCCGAGGGCGAAAACTACGAATGGACCGATATGTACGACGGCTTTGCAAAGACCGCCGAAGAAGAAGGCTTTACAGAACTTGCTAAAAAGTTCCGTTTGGTAGCCGCTATTGAGAAGCACCATGAAGAACGCTATCGCGCACTTCTTAAGAACATCGAACTTTCAGAAGTATTTGCAAAGAGCGAGGTTAAGGTTTGGGAATGCCGCAACTGCGGTCATATCGTTGTAGGCGAAAAGGCACCCGAAATCTGCCCGACTTGTGACCATCCACAAGCTTATTTTGAAATTCACGCTGAAAATTATTAATTTTTGGCAACACTACCCTTTAAGGAGGTAATTTTATGAAATATGTATGCGATATTTGCGGTTATGTTTATGACGAGGAATTAGGCGACGCTGATAACGGCATCGAAGCAGGCACAAAATGGGAAGATTTACCTGAAGATTGGGTATGCCCTCTTTGTGGCGTTGGGAAAGACAACTTTTCTGAGGAATAACTAGAACTCGCACGAGCGGTACGGAAATTTTCGTACCGCTTATTTTTTTATTAAAATTTTCAAAAACATAGTGACATATTACCTAATTAGTGGTATAATTTAAAATATATATAAATATTAGGGGGACAATGGGTTGAAATTACTTGCTATTGACGGTAACAGCATTATAAACCGTGCCTTTTACGGTATAAAACTTTTAACCACTAAAGACGGTCAGTACACCAACGGTGTATATGGCTTTATAAATATTTTACACCGTCTGCAAGAGCTTGAAAACCCCGACGGTGTAGCCGTCGCTTTCGACCTTAAAGCCCCGACCTTCCGTCATGAAATGTATTCGGAATATAAAGCAGGCAGAAAGGGTATGCCCGACGAGCTTCGAAGCCAAATGCCGATTTTAAAGGAATGGCTCACCTTAGCGGGCTACACCTGTATTGAATGTGAGGGCTTTGAAGCTGACGATATTTTAGGCACTTTGGCTCACCTTTGCGAGCAAAGCGGTAACGAATGTATCATTTCAACAGGCGACCGCGACTCGCTTCAGTTGATTTCCGATAAAACCCGCGTTTTGCTTGCCGCAACCAAAATGGGCAAGCCCGAGATTATCAACTACGATAAGCCTGCCCTTTTCGAAAAATACGGCCTTACCCCCGAAGAAATGATTGAACTCAAGGCCTTAATGGGCGACTCTTCGGACAATATCCCCGGTGTTACTGGCGTTGGCGAGAAAACCGCAACCGATCTTATAACCCGTTTTCACAATATCGACTATATTTACGAAAATATCGAAACGCTTGAAATAAAAGACAGTGTCCGCAATAAGCTGATTTCGGGTAAAGAGTCTGCATTTTTAAGCCGAAGCTTAGGTACAATCTGCAAAACCGCTCCGATAAACACAAATGTCGAGGACTATAAAACAAAGCCTGCCGACAACACAGGTCTTGCCCGTCTTATGACAAAGCTCGAATTCTTCAAGCTTATGGAGAAAATGAACCTTAAAGCTGAAAGCGTACCTGCCGCCAGCGAAATCGAAACAACCGTTAAAGTGACCGTATGCGACAGCCCCGTTTTAACCGATGCCGCCACCATTTACAGTGAAAACGGTGAATACGCGGTGGTAAGCGGTGACAAGGTTTTTGCTTGCGACCAAAATACAGTCAAAGAAATTTTCGAAACACAGAAAATTTCAAAAACTGTTTACGATTACAAAAATATTTATAAACAATTCGGCGGTATAGTTAATGTGGAGTTTGACGCTCTGCTCGCAGGTTATCTTTGCAATCCATCGGCTTCCAGCTACGCCCCCGACCGCCTTTTCGCCGAATATTCGGCAACCCTTCCAGAGATTAAAGGCGAGGCTTCTCCCCTTTTGCAAAACGCTTGTCTTTTTAACGATGTTTGCAAAAAATTAAAAGCTGAACTCGAAAAAAGCGGTCAGCTCGAATTATTGCTTAATATCGAGTTGCCTTTGGCAAAGGTTCTCGGAGATATGGAACTCAAGGGCTTTAAGGTAGACCTTGCAGGGCTTAAAAATATGTCCGAAGAGCTTGAGGGCAGAATTTCCAAAATTCAGGCGGAAATTTATTCGTTTGTAGGTTATGAATTTAATCTTAACTCTCCAAAACAATTAGGTGTTGCTTTGTTTGAAGAATTAGGTCTTCCTGCAAAGAAAAAGACCAAAAGCGGTTACAGTACCAATGCCGAGGTTCTCGAAGAACTTAAAAATATACACCCTGCAATATCTCTTTTGCTCGAATACCGTCAGCTTGCCAAATTAAAATCGACCTACACCGACGGACTGCAAGGATGTGTTGCCGAGGACGGCAGAATTCACACAACCTTTAACCAGACCGAAGCCAGAACGGGCAGAATAAGTTCTTTGGAGCCAAATCTTCAAAACATCCCCGTTAGAACCAACGAGGGTAAACGACTTCGCGAATTTTTTGTAGCAGACGAGGGCAAGGTTTTAGTAGATGCCGACTATTCGCAGATCGAACTTCGCGTCCTTGCAAGTATGGCAGAAGACGAAAATATGATTTCGGCATTCGAAAGCGGAACCGATATTCACACCGCCACCGCTGCACAGGTGTTCGGGATGCCTGTTGATATGGTAACACCCGTTATGCGTAGCCGCGCGAAAGCAGTAAACTTTGGTATAGTTTACGGTATTGGCGCATTCTCGCTTTCGAAGGATATCGGCGTTACGAGAAAGGAAGCCGACAGTTATATAAAATCATATCTCGCTTCCTATCCCTCGGTAGCTTCTTATATGGAAAGCACCATAGCCAAAGCAAAGCAAAACGGCTATGTTACCACCCTTTTCGGTAGGCGCCGTTATCTCCCAGAGCTTTCAAGCTCTAACGGAATGCTTCGCGCATTCGGTGAGCGAGTAGCCCGAAATGCCCCCATCCAAGGCACCGCGGCGGATATTATAAAGCTTGCTATGATTCGTGTTTTTGAAAAGCTTAAAGCGGAAGTCCCTACTGCAAGCCTCATTTTACAGGTTCACGACGAACTTATCGTAGAATGTGAAGAAAAGGATGCCGAAACAGTTTGTGAAATTTTAGCAACCGAAATGCAAAACGCGGCAAATCTCAAGGTTAAACTCACCGCCGATGCAAACTACGGCAAAAACTGGTTAGAAAGTAAAGGCTAATGAATATTTTATTTGTATGCACAGGTAACACCTGCCGCAGTCCTATGGCAGAGGGCTACCTTAACCATAAATTCAAAAATCACCATGCGAAAAGTTGCGGACTTTGTGCTGATATGTCTCCTGTTAGCCAAAACTCCAAAGAAGTTATGGCAGAAATCGGGATTGATATTTCTTCCCATATTTCCTGCCCTTTAACTAAAGAGTTACTTGACTGGGCGGACGAAATTATTTGTATGTCCCCCTCGCACAAACAGATACTCGAAAGCGTTGGAATTAACGCGCAGGTTTTAGGAAAGTGCATTTCCGACCCGTACGGATGCGATACCGACACCTACCGCGATTGCCGTGACGAGATTATAAGAGAAATCGACTCTCTATTTTCACCGTTCAGTATAATCCCGATTAAACACCGCCACATAAAAGATATCGCAACTCTCGAAAAGGTTTGCTTTTCTACCCCTTGGTCAGAGCAGACCATTACCGACGCTTATAAAACGGGAACGAAGTTTTTCGTAGCCGAAAAAGGCAACAAAGTTTTAGGCTATGTCGGGCTTTCGGCGATAATTGACGAGGGATATATTACAAATATTGCCGTATTCCCCGAGTACAGAAAAATGGGCGTAGGTTCTGCCTTGCTCAAATGTCTGTTTAATTTCGCAAAAGAAAAAGAACTATCATTTATCTCTCTTGAAGTTCGCGAAAGCAACGCTGACGCTATCTCTCTTTATAAAAAATTCGAATTTATCGAAGAGGGTAAGCGAAAGAATTTTTACTCACTTCCGACAGAAGATGCTCTTATTTTAACAAAAAGGTTTGATTGATTTGAAAATTTTGGCAATTGAAAGTTCCTGTGACGAAACCTCTATCGCAATAGTCGAAGACCGCACGGTGCTTTCAAATGTAATTTCAACACAAGTGCAAGAACATAAAATTTACGGCGGTGTCGTTCCCGAAATCGCTTCCCGCCGTCACACCGAGGCAATCTCCTTAGTCTGCGAGCAGGCTTTAAAAGAGGCAGACCTTACATACAGCGATATTGACGCCATTGCAGTCACCTTTGCGCCCGGTCTTATCGGCGCGTTACTCGTGGGTGTAAACTTTGCAAAAGGACTCGCTCTAAGCCTTGGGGTTCCGCTTATCCCCGTTCACCATCTACGCTCGCACATCGCGGCAAACTATATTGCCCACCCCGACTTGAAACCCCCGTTTTTGTGCCTTTTAGTTTCGGGCGGTAATACCGTTATTGCCGAAGTTACCGATTATACGAAATTTAATATTTTAGGCGGAACTTTGGACGATGCGGCAGGCGAATGCTTCGATAAATCGGCGCGCTGTATGGGGCTTTCTTACCCCGGCGGAGTTAATCTTGATAAAATCGCCACTAAGGCAGATAATAAAAAATATCCGCTCCCCTATCCAAAGGTGAACACAGGCAAGTATGATTTCAGTTTTTCAGGTCTTAAGACCGCCGTTTTAAATATGGTTCATAATGCCAATCAAAAAGGCGAGGAAATTGACATTCCTGTCGTTTGCGCTACTGTCCGTCAGCGCGTTTGCGATATGCTCATTAACAACACCATTTCTGCCGCGAAAGAATTCGGCTACCAAAAAATCGTTTTAGCAGGCGGTGTTTCGGCTAACTCCGAGCTACGAGCCAGAATGGAAACCGAATGCAAAAATAACGGCTTTTCGCTTTACTATCCGCCCCTTAAATACTGCGGCGACAATGCCGCAATGGTAGGCGCTCAGGCGATTTACGAATTTAAGGACGGAAATATAGGTGACACTTCTTTAAACGCCACCGCAACTTTACCCATAAATTACAGAAACTAAGGAAGGATATTATGTCACAAAGGCTTCTTTTAATTATCAACCCTTGTTCAGGGCGCGCAAAGATGCACACCGAACTTTTAAAAGTAGTTGAAATACTCTCTGCCGCAGATTATACAGTAACGGTCTATCCCACAAAATGCAAGGGGGATGCCACCGAGCATATTTTAAAGCTTTCCCAAAACGATTATGATATTATTGTTGTTTGCGGCGGTGACGGAACTCTTAACGAAGTAATAACAGGCGTAGTACAAAGCGGTATCACCGTTCCGCTCGGGTATATCCCATCAGGCACTCTTAACGAATGGTCAAGCGGACTTAACATTTCGCGCAATATCGAAACTGCCGCAAAGGATATAACAAATAGCAAAAGAATCAAACTTGATATCGGCAAATTCGGAGATAAATACTTTTCTTACACCGCGTCTTTCGGGGCATTTACTTCAGCCTCATATTCGGCGCCTCAGGATGTAAAGAATGTGTTAGGTCAGGCAGCGTACTTTTTTGAGGGACTGAAAAGTCTTTCTAATATAAAACCGATTCATTTGAAATTCACCTGCGAAAACGCCGAGATTGAGGGAGACTTCCTCTTCGGCGCGATTTCAAACTCGTTATCTGTAGGCGGAATCGTTAAATACAACAAAACCGCAGTCGAACTCAATGACGGCGAATTTGAAGTATTGCTTATTCGAAATCCCGATAACATTTTAAAACTTCAACCTATTATTGACGGCATTCTAAAAAGAGATTTTTCACGCGAGGGAATTGAATTTTTCCGCACAAACAATGTCACTATTGAAACAAAAGAAAATGTTTCATTCACGCTTGACGGCGAATTTGCCGAAATTAGCGGCAAGCTTAATATAACCAATTTACACAACGCAATCACATTTATAGTACCGTAAGGAGAAGGAATATGTTTACAAGAGATATTGGTATCGACCTTGGCACCGCAAATACATTAGTTTGCCTTAAAGGTAAAGGAATTATTATGAGAGAGCCCTCGGTTGTGGCTTATGATATAAGAAACGATGCGGTAAGAGCCGTCGGTCAGGAAGCAAAGGAAATGATAGGCAGAACCCCAGGTTCTATCGTAGCTGTCCGTCCTCTAAAGAACGGCGTTATTGCCGACTTTGATGTTACCGCCGCAATGCTTAAACGCTTTGTAAAGCAAGCGCTTAAAGGCTCTTTCTTCTCACGCGTGCGAATAGTAATCTGCATTCCTGCAGGTGTTACCGAGGTTGAAAGCCGTGCGGTTTACGATGCCGCAAAGCAGGCAGGCGCTTATGATGTCGACCTTGTAGAAGAACCTATGGCAGCTGCCGTTGGTGCCGGTCTTCCCGTTTGGGATGCCGCAGGAAATATGGTTGTAGATATCGGCGGCGGCACAAGTGAAGTTGCTGTAATCTCGCTCGGAGACATCGTTACCGCGCAGTCTATCCGCGTCGCAGGCGACGACCTAGACGAAGCGATTATCAACTATGTCCGCAGAAAACACAACCTGCTTATAGGTGAACGCACAGCCGAACAGATTAAAATTGAAATCGGCTCTGCAAAGCCTTATGAAGACGAGAGAAGTATCGAAATCAAGGGTCGAAATCAGGTCGACGGATTACCTAAGAATGTTATAATTTCTTCCGAAGAAGTTCGTATCGCTATGGCTGACACCGTTTCGCAGATTATCGATACCATTCGCCTAACCCTTGAAAAAACTCCCCCCGAGCTTGCGGCTGATATTATCGACCGCGGTATCACTATGACGGGTGGTGGCGCGTTACTTCGCGGATTAGCAGAGCTTATCGCCGAGGAAACAGGAATGCCTGTAACCGTTGCGGCAAATCCGCTCGACTGTGTAGTTTTAGGCACTGCTAAACGTCTTGAAGCAGACAGTGGTTTCAGTAATTACACTTTCCGCCGAGGAAAGAGATTCAGATAAATGGAGTAAATCAAATGCGTTTTTTCTTTCGCAGTAAACAATTTAAAATTATTTTAACAATTCTAATAGCCCTTATCACCATTTCGATAATTTTTTCGGTAATAGGCAGTAAAATTTCTCCGCAAGCAAATATTGTGGGCACCATTACTGCGCCCATCCGCTCTGCTGTAACAACCGTTTCTAACGCCGTTTCGGACTTTTTCACCGCCCTTTCAAACGGCAATGAAATTATGCTCGAAAACACCGAACTCGAAACCCAGATAAACGAACTTCGCGAAAAGCTTGCTGATTACGAAAAAATTTCTGAAGAAAACGACTTTTATAAGGACTATCTTGAAATAAAAGACCAAAATCCCGACTTTAAATTTGCGCCCGCAACACTTATCTCACGCGACTCGTCCGACCCTTATAAGGCCTTCGTTATAAATAGGGGCTCGGCTGATGGTATTTCGGCACACGATCCTGTTATTACCGATGCAGGACTTGTAGGTTTTGTGAGTGAAGTGGGGCTGACAACTTCTAAAATCACCACAATTTTAAGCCCCGATTTAACCTTAGGCGCGCTCGACAACCGCACAAACGATTCAGGACTTATTTCAGGCTCGCTTGAAACCAACGAGAAAGGCTATACAAAGTTCAAAAACCTCTCTCATTCCTGCAGTGTAGCTGTTGGCGACTATGTTGTAACCTCGGGCGAGGGTGTTTTCCCGAAAGGTCTTCTTGTAGGTACTATCGAAAGCATTGCCAACGATAATTACAACACTTCGCTTTATGCTTCGATAAAGCCTTTTGTCAATATAGACGAAGTCAGAAATGTAATGGTAATCACCGAGTTTGAAGGTCAGGGCAGTATAATTGCCAAGAGCGGTGACTGATATGAACATAAAAAAGCACCCTGTAATTTTCACCCTTAACATACTTATTTTTTTCTTGTCAATACTGTTTTTTTACACCGATTCTTTAAATATCTCTATAAACGGAGTTTCCCCGCTCCTCATTATTCCCATTCTTACCGCATTCTCACTCTTCCATTCCCCCATAAAATGCGCTGTGACAGGACTGCTGGTTGGAATTTTTATGGATGCGTGTATGGTGGGTTCTTACTGCTTCAACGCTATCGCGCTTTTGTGCATCGGAGTTTTTGTGGCAGTATCTTCAAACAATCTTTTTAACAAAAACGTCCAATCGGCAACGGTATTGTCGCTTATAACAAGCACCGTGTATTTCGTTTTTCAATGGATTTTCTTCCACACTAATAATGTCGGTCTTACCGATAACCTTATGTACCTTTTGAAATACGCTTTCCCCTCGGCGATTTTTACCGCTGTCTTTATATACCCTTTTTACTATCTTTACAAACATTTTCACAAATTACAAACCGAATAGAAAGGATTTTAAAATTTGCCTTTTAAGAAAAAAAGTCAATTTATAACCGCCCTTTTATCCGTTTTAGCAATAATCGCTTTGATTGCCTTTTCGGCTCGCACCTATTTTATTCAGGTCGTAAACTCTGCCGAATACACAGGCAAGGATTCTCACGGTGCCTCTTCAACCCGCACCGCTGTGCTCAAAGCACCGCGCGGAGAGATACTTGACTGCTATGGCAGAGAAATCGCGATTAACCGCGACGGATACAATATCGTTTTTAATAAGGCTTATGTAGGTGACAACATTAACGACACCATTCTCACCCTTATAAAACTCTGCAAAGAGTATGATTGCGAATGGGTTGACGAACTTCCTTTAAGCGCTAAAAAGCCCTATAGCTTCAAAAATGACGAGTCGCTTGACAAGATGCTCTCCACCTTGAAGCTTGCGCACTATGCCACAGCCGAAAACTGCTTTGATGCTATGGTGAAAGAATACGAACTCGAAGGGTATTCAAAAAGTGAACAGCGCAAGATTATGGGTGTTCGCTACAGTATGCAGATTTCGGATTTTTCGATTTCCTACCCATTCACCTTTGCAGAGGATATCCCGACAGATTTAATGCGCAAGGTTTCAGAATGCAGTTACGCTTTGTCAGGAGTTACGGTTGATGTTGTTCCTTTCAGAGAATATGTCGACACCACCTTGGCTGTAAACCTTATCGGTACAGTCGGCCCGATTTTCGAGGAAGACTGGCAGGAATATAAAGAAAAAGGCTATTCTTATAATGACAAGGTCGGCAAAAGCGGTATCGAAAAATGGGCAGAGGAATATCTTCGCGGTATCGACGGCGAAATCACCTACTACCTCGATGCTAAGGGAGATATAATTTCGACCGAAGTAACAAAAGAACCCATTTCGGGCAAAACCGTAATGCTTTCGCTCGATAAAAATTTACAGCGTAAGGCTCAGGATTCTCTTAAAGAAAGGGTGCAGAATCTTCAAAATCAGGGAGGCAGCTGTAAAGCAGGCAGCGCTGTTGCCATCGACATCCACACAGGCAAGGTTTTAGCCGCCGCCAACTACCCGACATACGATTCTGCTACAATGAACAAAAATTACAATAAACTGCAGTCTGACCCTGCAAAACCTCTTACCAACCGCGCTTTTCAGGGTGTTTACCCCATCGGCTCGACAATCAAGCCTGCCGTTGCAGTTGCCGCAATAGAAAACAATCACTATTCCTCTGGCGAAACTGTAAACTGTGTTCAGACCTATAAATTCTTTGACGATTACACCCCGAAATGCATGCACTATCACGGACCCATGGCGCTTAACGGTGCACTTGCAAAGAGCTGTAACTACTTCTTCTTCGAAATGGGCAGAAGAATCGGCGCCACAACCCTTACAAGCTATTATAAGCAGTTCGGTCTGGGGGTTAAGACAGGAATTGAAGTCGACGACAGCCGAGGTATTCTTCTCGACCCTGAAAACGACAATGTCGGCGGTACCACTCTCCAGATTTCCATCGGACAGATGAACGCCTTTACTCCCTTGCAGGCGGCAAACTATGTCGCAACCCTTGCAAACGGCGGAACCCATTACAGAGCAAGCCTTATTGACAAAATCGTATCTTACGATATCGGCGAGGTATATAAAGCCGTTGAACCCGAGGTTGTAAATACAATAAAAATCAAGGAAAAAACTCTCGACGCTGTAAAAGAGGGTATGCTTTCGGTTACCGAAGACGGTACAGGACGCGCAGCCCTCGGCGATTATCCGATAAAGGTCGGCGGTAAGACAGGCACTTCACAGGTAAACGGCGCGGCGGACCACAGTGTCTTCATTGCCTTTGCCCCCTTTGACAACCCTGAGATTGCCATTTCGGTTGTGCTCGAAAACGGTGACTCGGGCTTCTCGGCAGGTTCGGTTGTGCGCGATATGCTCGATGCCTACTTCTTTGCAGACCACGCTGCAACCAAGGATGATAAGCCATTTGTCGTATTAGATTAAAATTGACAAATTTTCCCGTTTATGATAAAATATCCTTTAAAAGTGAGGTGTACTATGGGTAATATTTTTGCTGTAACATCAGGAAAAGGCGGTGTCGGTAAATCAACCGTTTCGGTTGGTCTTTCCTTTGCTTTTTCAAAAATGGGCAAACGGGTACTTCTTGTTGATATGGACGAAGGACTTCGCTGTCTTGATATTATGCTCGGCGTTGACGAGTCAGTAATCTTTGACCTGTCGGATATACTACTCGGCAAGGAATTTTCCGACTGTATATACTATTCACAGCAAAACCCAAACCTACATCTTATCCCCGCACCGCAAAACACAGGTCTTATTGACAAATTTTCGTTTTCGGAGTTTGTTAAAAAGATTGAAAGCTTTTACGATATTATTATCTTCGATTTCCCCGCAGGGATAGATTTTTCGCTCTACACCTGCTTACCTGGGAGCACACTCTTTTTAACAGTCGCTTTCCCCGACCCTGTAACCGTGCGCGATGCTGCCGTAGTTTCAGAAAAACTCAGCGAAATGGGTGCTCAGTCCAGACTTATCATCAACAATTTTGATTATAAACTCACAAAGCGCAGACTTTTCAAAAATGTTGACGATATAATCGATAAATCTTCTTTGAGACTTCTAGGCATTGTTCCAAAACAACGCGAGCTCTCTCTTTTATCGGTAAAACACACTTTAAAAAATAAAGGCCGAGCTATGACGGCGTTTACACGCATAGCAAAGCGCCTTAGCGGAGAAAGTATTCTTCTTCCAAAGCTAAAAAAAATCTGAAAGGAACATTAAAATGACAATTGCACTAATAGCACACGATGCTAAAAAAGAACTTATGACACAATTTTGTATTGCTTATTGCGGCATTTTAAGTAAATATAACCTTGTTGCCACTGGGACTACCGGTAAAACCGTTTCCGAAGCCACAGGTCTTAATATCACAAGTTTCTTAAGCGGTTCGCAAGGCGGCTCTCAGCAGATTGCTTCCCGCATCGGTTGTGATGAAATTGATATGCTTTTAATGTTCCGCGATCCGCTTAATCCCAAGCCTCACGAACCTGACGAGCAAGCCCTTTTGCGCCTTTGCGATGTTCATAACATCCCCGTTGCAACAAATATCGCTACAGCAGAAATCCTTATCCACGGTCTTGAGCGCGGCGACCTTGATTGGCGCGAAATTGTAAAGGCTAATCACTAATACACTTTGGAGAAACATTATGGCAGAAATTAACCGTGCCGTAAAGGGCACTAACGATATACTCCCCGCAGACAGTTACAAATGGCAATTTGTCGAGGGAAAGATGCTTGAAACTGCGCGTCTTTTCGGCTTTTCGGAAATTCGCGTCCCCGTTTTTGAGCATACCGAGGTTTTCAAAAGAAGCGTTGGCGATACTACCGATGTTGTTCAAAAGGAAATGTACACCTTTGACGATAAGGGTGGTCGCTCGATAACCCTTCGCCCCGAGCTTACGGCAGGCGTTATCCGTTCAGTGCTCGAAAACGGACTTACAAACGGCCCACTTCCGTTGAAGGTTTGTTATGTAGGCGGTTGCTATCGCTACGAAAAGCCCCATGCAGGCGGACTTCGTGAATTCCACCAGTTCGGCGTGGAATGTGTCGGCGCAAAATCTGCAAATGCCGATGCCGAAGTTATCGCCCTTGCAAAACAGGTTCTCGACAATATCGGCATTGAGAAAATTTCTCTTGAAATCAACTCTATCGGTTGTCCCGAATGCCGCAAGAATTATCAGGTAGCATTAAAGGAATACTTTAAAAAGAATATTGATACTTTATGTGCCACCTGTAAAGACAGACTTGAGCGCAATCCAATGCGCATTTTAGACTGCAAGTCTCCCGTTTGTAAGGAAATTGCTAAGGACGCGCCCGTGGTTATAGATTACCTTTGCGGTGATTGTGAAGCACACTTTACCGAGGTTAAAAAGCACCTCGATGCCGCAGATATAAAGTACACCGTAAACCCCCATATTGTACGCGGTCTTGACTATTACACCCGTACGGTATTCGAGTTTGTTTCAGGTGATATCGGCGCGCAGAGTACCGTTTGCGGCGGCGGACGATATGACGGCCTTATCGCACAGATGGGCGGTCAGCCGACAGCATCTTTGGGCTTCGCTATGGGTATCGAACGACTTATGATGGTACTTGAAGCGCAGGCAACCGAATTACCTAAAGTTCCCACTTGCGACCTTTATATCGCTTCAATGGGCGACAACGCTTCGCTCAAAGCCACCGCGCTTTGCAACTCTCTTCGTGCAGACGGCTTTAGGGTGCAGACCGATATCTGCTCTCGCGGACTTAAGGCGCAGATGAAATATGCCGATAAAATCGGCGCGTTATACACCCTTGTTCTAGGTGATAACGAATTGGAGCAAGGCAAAGGCGCTTTGAAAAATATGCAGTCAGGCGAAACAAACGATATACGCCTTGACAAATTATCAGATGAATTATTTTCGGCGCTTAATAAGAACACGCTCGAAAATTTGGCAGATTCCATTTTATAATAAGGAGCAATCAATTTGAAACTCGACAGAATGAACGGATTAAAGCGCACCCATTACTGCGGTACGCTACGAAAAGAGAATATTGGTGAAAATATTGTTGTTTGCGGTTGGATTCAGCGTCAGCGTGACCTCGGCGGTCTTATCTTTGCTGATTTGCGCGACAGAACAGGCATAATACAGTTAGCATTCGACGATAATACCGAAAAAACAGTATTTGACAAGGCTTTTGCGCTTAGAAGTGAATTTGTAGTAATGGCAGAGGGCACTGTTCGTATACGCTCTTCTGTAAACACCGAAATTCCGACTGGCGATATTGAGCTTGAAGTAAAAGACCTTAAAATTTTAGGCAAGAGCGAAACTCCGCCCTTTGAGATACTTAACGACACCAAAGCTAACGAAGAATTGCGCCTTAAATACCGTTATCTTGACCTGCGCCGTCCTAATTTGCAGAATAATATTATGATGCGCCACAAGGTAACCAAGGTAACACGCGATTACTTTGACGAAAACGGCTTTGTCGAAATCGAAACCCCGACACTTATTAAGTCTACACCCGAAGGTGCGCGTGACTACTTAGTTCCCTCCCGTATTCATAAGGGCAGTTTCTTCGCGCTTCCGCAGTCGCCCCAGCTTTACAAACAGCTTTTGATGCTTTCAGGCTTTGACCGTTATATGCAGATTGCCCGTTGCTACCGCGACGAAGACCTGCGCGCTGACCGTCAGCCCGAATTTACACAAATCGACCTTGAAATGTCTTTCGTAGAGATGGAAGATGTTTTGAAACTCGGCGAAGGCTATGTAAAGCGCCTTTTCAAAGAGGTTTTAGGTATTGATATTGCGACACCCCTTCCCCGCCTCACCTACACCGAGGCTATGAATGACTACGGCTCGGACAAGCCCGACACACGCTTCGATATGAAGATTAAGGATTTGTCGGATATAGTAGAAAACTGTGGCTTTGGCGTATTTGCAGACACCGTTAAAAACGGCGGTACCGTAAGAGCTATCAATGCTAAAAACGCCGCTTTGGTTTACACCCGTAAGGAAATTGATAAACTCACCGAAGAAGCAAAGGGTATCGGTGCTAAGGGCCTTGCCTTTATCCGTTGGGTTGAAGATACGCCCACCTGTTCTTTCTCGAAGTTTATGACCGAAGACGAAATGAACGCAATTCTAACACGCGTTGGCGCCGAAAAAGGCGACGTTGTGCTTATAGTTGCCGACCGCAAAAATACCTGCCTTTCGGTTCTTGGTGCACTTCGTCTTACCGTTGCAAAGCGCCTTGATATTATCCCCGATACATTCAACTTCTTGTGGATTACTGAGTTCCCCTTCTTCGAATACAACGAAGAAACAGGTAACTGGGATGCTATGCACCATCCCTTCACTTCACCTTTGGACGAATGTATCGAATATCTTGATACAAATCCTGAAAAGGTATTCGCAAAGGCTTATGACTTGGTGCTTAACGGCGTTGAGCTTTCAAGCGGTTCTATCCGTATTACCGACCCAGAGCTTCAGGCGAAAATGTTCTCAGCTTTAGGTCTTACTGACGAAGAAGCACACGAAAAGTTCGGCTTCTTAACCGACGCTTTCCGCTTCGGCGCCCCCCCTCACGGCGGTATGGGTATCGGCCTTGACAGACTTTGTATGATAATGGCAGGCTGTGACTCCCTTCGTGATGTTATCGCCTTCCCCAAGGTTTCCAACTCAAGTGAGCTTATGTCAGGCGCTCCGTCTGCTGTAGACAATACACAACTAAGCGATCTTGCGATTTCGCTTATAAAAGAAGAAAAAGAATAAAATATAAAACTGCCAAAGTATACAAAACCTTGGCAGTTTTTTGCGTTAAAAAGAGCATTGCAAATTGCAATGCTCTTTAAAATTATAAATATTAGTTGCCGAACTTAGCTACGTTAAGCTTAATTCCAGGGCCCATTGTTGTTGCGAGAACGCAAGACTTAACATATTGACCCTTTGTAGCAGCAGGCTTAGCCTTGATGATAGCACCCATAAGTGTATCAAAGTTTTCCTGAAGCTTTTGGGCACCGAACGAAACCTTACCAATCGGGCAGTGGATGATGTTTGTTTTGTCAAGACGGTATTCAATCTTACCAGCCTTAGCTTCGGTTACTGCACGAGCAACGTCGGGAGTAACAGTACCAGCCTTAGGTGTAGGCATAAGACCACGCGGACCTAAAACCTTACCAAGACGACCAACAAGACCCATCATATCGGGTGTTGCGATAACAACATCAAAATCCAACCAGTTTTCGTTCTGGATTTTGGCAATCATTTCTTCAGCGCCAACAAAGTCAGCACCTGCAGCCTGAGCTGCATCAGCCTTGTCACCCTTAGCGATAACAAGGGTACGAACAGTTTTACCTGTACCGTTGGGAAGAACTACAGCACCGCGAACCTGTTGGTCAGCGTGACGTGAGTCAACACCCAAACGAACATGAATTTCAACTGTTTCGTCAAATTTAGCAGTACCTGTTTTAACAGCGAGTTCTACTGCTTCGTTAACATCGTAAAACTTACCGCTTTCGATAAGCTTTGCGCTTTCATTATACTTTTTACCGTGTTTCATTTTTTACCTCCAAGTGGTTAATCGGAATTCTCCTCCCACGCGAGAGAACTTAATCTACTACTTCAATACCCATACTGCGAGCAGTACCTGCTATCATACTCATAGCAGACTCAATGTTTGCAGCGTTTAAGTCGGGCATTTTGGTTTCAGCGATTTTCTGAATTTGCTCTCTTGTGATTTTGGCAACCTTAGTTTTGTTAGGTGTGCCTGATGCAGTTTCGATACCGCAAGCCTTCTTAATAAGAACAGCAGCAGGCGGTGTCTTTGTGATGAAACTGAAAGAGCGGTCAGCGTAAACTGTGATGATTACAGGAATGATAAGACCTGCATCATTCTTTGTTCTTTCATTAAATTCTTTTGTGAAAGCCATGATGTTAACACCATGCTGACCGAGAGCAGGACCTACAGGGGGAGCTGGTGTAGCTTTACCTGCAGGGATTTGCAATTTAATGTAACCAGAAATTTTTTGAGCCATTTTATTTGCACCTCCATTATTCGTGGTAACAGCGCTTTTTTGCGCTTGGCGGAACGGTCATATTCCGTCCCTCCCACCGTGACACAAACCATTTTGTGTCGGAACCTAATTGCTTTTTTGCTATTATTTTTCTTCGATAGAAATCTGGTCGAGTTCGAGTTCAACCGGTGTTTCTCTACCGAACATCGAAAGGACAACGCAAACGCTGTTATTTTCAGTATCAACTGTCTTAACAGTACCTGAGTATCCTTCCAAGGGACCGCTGATAATCTTAACATTATCGCCTTCCCTGTAACCAACCTCAACGCTGTGCTTTTCTACGCCAAGGGCTGCTACTTCTGCATCAGTAAGCGGAACCGGTTTAGAAGCCGGACCAACAAAACCTGTGCAGCCGCGTATGTTTCTTACAACATACCAACTGTCGTCGGTGACGATCATCTTAATCAGGACATAACCGGGGAAGATTTTACGCTCAATTTCGCGCTTTTTATCATCCTTGATTTCGGTAACAATTTCGGTAGGGATTTTGATATCGTGAATCAAATCCTGCATACCGCGACTTTCTACCATTGTAGCCAAGTCGGTCGCTACCTTGTTTTCATAGCCCGAATAAGTATGAACGACATACCATCTTGCTTCTTGTGTTTCAGCCATAATTACCTCCGTGTGCTTTATGCACCCAAGATAAGATTTAACAACTGGCCAAGACCAAAGTCAACCAACCAGATAAGCGCGCCGATTACCAAACACATAACAAGAACTGTAATTGTGTTTTTGATAACTTCGTGAAGATTCGGCCAAACGATTTTCTTAAGTTCGCTCTTGTTGTCGCGAAGGAAAAGAACAACCTTCTGCCAAATGGTTTTACCTTTGGAAGCCTTTGCTACGATATAGTCATCAATGAAAAGGTACGCGATAGCAAACACAGCTGTCAAAATCAAAGCAATTGCCCAGATAAGAACAAAAGAAGTGTTTGTGATTTCGGTCACTTTTTCGAGAGGACGTGTATCGAAGAAACGACCGTCCTTGCTTAATACTACAACCAACGCATAAACAGCGTTAATCAAAGCAAAAGCCGATGAACCATAACGGAAGCCTTTTGACTTAAATGAAAGTGCATTCAAAACTGCACTTATAACAGTAAGCCAAAATACAAACGTAATGTGCGATGACCTTGCCATATCAAAAACGGCTTCACCGATTGTCTTTTTTGCTCCGAATACCATTTCAGAAGCAATAAGAGAAACTGTTTGTCCGTTTGTGATAACATTAGCAAAGGGTGTGAAGAACAGCACAAATGAGCCGACTGCGAAAACTATGCTCAAAATTTGAGAAATTCTACTTAAAGTTTTCATTCGTCTACCCTCCTACTTTGTTTCCTTGTGTAGGGTGTGCTTCTTACAGAATCTACAATACTTGTTCATTTCGAGTCTGTCAGGGTCGTTCTTCTTGTTTTTCATTGTGTTGTAGTTGCGTTGCTTGCATTCTGTGCAAGCGAGTGTGATTTTAACTCTCATAACGGCACCTCCCGCTTTACGGAAATATTTTTCGCTTTTA
>JAZNLE010000097.1:0-32168 GCA_045578885.1 Acutalibacteraceae bacterium
CTTCTTAGCTGATGTGCAAGTTGCTTTCTTATAATCGTGAGCAAGTTTAGAACCTGAAGTAAATGTTGCTGTTCCCTTAGCACCGCATACGCAGGACTTATAATAAGTTGCTGCTGCTTTGCAGGTAGCCGCCGACTTCAAGTATGTGCTGGTTGCCTTACTCTGATTATATGTATGAGCAAGTTTAGAGCCGCTTGTGAATGTAGCTGTTCCCTTAGCACCGCATACGCATGTCTTGTAGTAAACTGCGGCTGCTTTGCAGGTAGCAGCTGACTTTAAGTATGTGTTTGTAGTCTTATTTTGATTATATGTATGAGTGTGGGATGTTTGAGTTACTTTCACTTTAAAAGAATTGCCACTATCAGTTTTTATATAATCAGCAACCATAACATAGGAATTTCCCGAAGTCATAGATCGACTAAAAGTTATTACACCATGGGTGGACATTATTTGATATTTACAATTTTCGCCTACATCCCAAAGCCTTGCAAAGCAAAGGCCATTGCCGCTAATGGAAAATGTGTATTCACCATCAAGTTTGGGGATGAACACTATATTCGATATTTTACCCTCGCTATCTATTATAGCATCTACTTCTACACCGGCTGATACATATTGTATTTTTCGAGAAGTTCCGCAGGAATTACACTTTGTATCCAAATCATCATCATATTTATGTGCTAATTTTTCAAGCTGTTTTGTCCTAACAATTTCTTTACATACCGTACATTTGTAAATTTTAGTTCCTGTTTTCAAACAAGTGGGTTCTTCGGTTATAGTTCCACCATCATAAATATGTCCTAATTCTCCATATTCCATTCCGCAATATTTACAAATCGCTTTATTTTCACATGTCGCTACACCACCAACACAGCCGAATACGGAACAATCCAACGTTTCTACAGAAGTATTAAAATGAATCTCGGCATTTGTTAAATCTCCGTTACTGCTACCGACTGATATACTTTCCCACTCACTATCAGAACCTGAATAATATACATCGCTAAGATTAGTACAGTTTCTAAAAGCATAATCATTTATACTGGTAACACTACTTGGAAGGATTACCTGACTAAGATTTTCACAATTAGAAAATGTCCATTCATCTATAAAAGTAATACCTTTAGAAAGCATTATACTTGTAAGGCTTTCGCAATATTCAAATGCGTTGTAACCAATACTTGTAACACTATCTGGAATAATAATACTTGTAAGACTTTTGCAATAAGCAAACGCATAATAATCTATACTTGTAACGCTATTGCCAATAGTTACACTTGTAAGGCTATAGCAATCTCTAAATGCAAAATTACCTATACTCGTAACGCTATCAGGGATTGTAATATTTTCAATATATTCACAATTTTCAAATGCACTCTCTGCTATGGTCTTTGTCCCAGTTTTAATTCTATAATTACCGCAAATTGTATTATCTGCTTCAATCAAATAATCACCAATATATAATATGCCATTTTCCCAATTATCACCATTATTATAGTATCCTGTGCCATCAAACGCATCACGACCTATACTTATAACATTATTGCCGATCGTTATGCTTGTAAGGCTTGAACAATATCTAAACGCATAACTATCTATACTTGTAACACTATTGGGTATGATTATACTTGTAAGGCTGGTGCAATTTTCAAACGCTTGAAAACCTATACTTGTAACACCTCTACCGATTGTTACACTTTTAAGGTTTTTGCAGCGCCTAAACGCAGAAATACCTATATTTGTAACGCTATTAGGAATTGTTACACTTGTAAGGCTTTCACATCTATAAAATGCATATTCACCTATACTTATAACGCTATTTGGAATTATTACACTTGTAAGACCTTCGCAGTTATAAAATGCATAATCACAAATACTTGTGACACCATTTTCTATTACAACTTTTGTAATGTTAGCACCCCAAGGCGCCGTTTCATCATAATAATTATAATCTCCCATCTCACCATTACCACTAATAGTAAGCACAGTTCCGTCAAGCGACCATGTGCAGTCGCCTATTGTGCTGCTTGTAGCAGCAGAAACCGTCATCGCACTTAACGGCACGATTGATAATATTAAAATTAAAGTTAAAATAACCGACAATAATTTTTTCATTTTACATCTCTCCTATAAATAAAAAATGCGCCTACCGAAGCAGACGCACAAAAAACGCAAACTCCGATAGTCGCGAAACTAATTTAATGTGAAATGGGGCGTAAACGCTCGCACATATACATATTGGTTGGAATCTGCATTTTTTCAAATTCTTACCAATACATATACAAATTATGCAAACGCAAAACAAAGCGTAGTTTCCCCTAAAAAAGAAAATACACCCAATTTCACACATATTAAATTAGTTTCGCAATATCAGTTTACCACATATTTTCAGAAAATGCAAGATTTTATAAAAATGTTATTGCATATCGTAGGGACCGGAAGACTCCCTCACAGTGAGAGAGAGATGTCACGAAGTGACAGAGGGAGACGGCCACTGTCAGTGGTCCTCGACGGTCCTCTAAATCTGATGTAACCTAACGGACAGTCCAGAGGCCTGTCCCTACAATGTATCTATTTGCTCACGTATATTTTATATCCGTTCGCAATGCGAACACCTTAATTCCGCATTCCGAATTGCGAATTCCGAATTAAAAAACTCCCGCATTTCTGCGAGAGTTAAAGTTTATTTTATCATCTCATTAAACTGTTCTTCATCAATTACGGTAATTCCAAGCGTGTTTGCTTTGTCAAGCTTACTGCCAGCCTCTTCTCCTGCCAATACGAAACTGGTCTTCTTAGAAACCGAGGACGAGGTTTTACCGCCGAAGCTTTCGATAATATCGGAAGCTTCTTTTCGCGATAAGGTTGGCAAAGTGCCTGTAAGCACAAAGGTAAGACCTGTGAATCGTGTGTCCTTGGCTTCCTTTAAAGATTTAAGGTTAAGACCGAGTTCTTTAAAGCGTTCAATCATAACCTTTGTGCTCTCGAGCGAGAAAAACTCAAAAGCAGACTCTGCTAAAATACTGCCGAAGCCCTCAATCGCCTCAAACTGCTCTTTTGTGGCGTTCATAATAGCGTCAATATCACCAAAATGCTCCGCCAAAAGCTTACCTGCTTTCGCTCCGATATGACGGATACCCAAAGCAAACAAGAACTTCGACAAATCGTTACCCTTTGAGGCTTCGATAGCGTTTTTAAGGTTCTGCACCGATTTTTCACCTGTGCGCTCCAAATTCGCCACCTTTTCATAATCGAGGGTATACAAATCAACGATATTATGAATCAAATCAGCTTCGAGTAGCTGTTCCAAAACAGCAGGGCCTAAGCCCTCAATATCCATTGCATCACGCGAAGTGAAATGTATCAAATGCCTGAGCAGTTGCGCAGGGCAGTCGGCATTTGTGCAACGAATTACCGCCTCATCTTCCTCGCGATAAACGGGTGAATTGCAAGACGGGCAAACCTCGGGCATTGTATAAATCGGCGAAGCCTCATTATGATGCTTTACCGCCAAAACTTCGGGGATAATATCCCCCGCTTTTCTGACGATAATCGTATCACCGATAGCAATTCCCTTTGAAGTGATAAAGTCCTGATTATGCAAGGTCGCACGGCTGACGGTAGTGCCTGCAAGCTGTATAGGTTCGAAAATTGCGGTAGGTGTCAGCGCACCCGTTCTTCCCACGCCGATTTCAATTTCCTTTAAAACAGTTTCCTTTTCCTCGGGCGGATATTTGAAGGCAACCGCCCATTTCGGAAATTTCGAGGTACTGCCTACAGTTTCGCGGTATGCAAGGTTATCGCTTTTTACAACCGCGCCGTCGATATCATAAGGCAGATTACCGCGCGAATTACCGATACGCTCAATCTCGGTGATAGCCTCCTCGATATCATCACAACGTTTATAAGTCGGCAAAACACTAAAGCCTAATTCCTTTAAAAAATCAAGGGTTTCGATATGGGTTTCAAAGGTTTTACCCGTAATACGCTGAATATTAAATACGAATATATCAAGCTCGCGCTCGGCGGTGATTTTCGGATTCTTCTGACGCAGAGACCCTGCCGCCGCGTTACGCGGATTTTTTGCGGGCGCTTCGCCCAAAAGCTCCTGCCTCTCTACAAGCTTTATAAAGCTCTCTCTCGGCATATAAACTTCACCGCGAACTTCAAGCTCGCCGTCGAATTTAATAGCCTTCGGAATAGATTTTATCTGCAAAAGGTTGGCGGTTACATCTTCCCCGACTTCACCATCACCGCGTGTAGAACCGCGGAAGAAAAGCCCGTCGCGGTATTCAAGCGAAACCGAAAGTCCGTCAATTTTCGGTTCAACCGAAAAGGCGGTTTTAGAAGTATCGATTTTCTCACCAAAGGCGCGAAGCTCTTGGAAATTGAAAACATCCTGAAGACTTTCCATCTTGACAGAATGCGTAACCGAGCTAAAAAGCTTGGAAACCGCACCGCCGACCATTTGCGTCGGTGAATCCTCTTTTACAAACTGCGGAAATTCTTTTTCCAAATCTTCAAGCTCGCGAAGCATTGCATCATATTCGAAGTCCTCAATCTCAGGCGAATCCTCGATATAATACTTGCGGTTGTGATACTTGAGCGTTTCGCTTAAAAATTCAATTCTTTCTTCTGCTTTTAAAATATCCATTCTATTCTCCTACTACCCCACCGTAATCGTTTATAAGACCTGCGGTGTTGTCAGATTCTTCTTCAATAACATTTGTAAAGCTTTCGGGAACTGCGCCCACAATTACAGTTTGCGCCGCAATCGCCGAAGTATTAACCGATATGCCTTTTTTATAGCCCGCAACCAAAAGACTGCCGCCGATTTTAATATTAACTACAACTCGGTGCAACACCTGATTTATCCCAGCGCTTTTAAACTCGTGCTCAAAATCGACAAATGCAGTCGAAGTCATCTGCATTTTGAAATTCACATCAGGTCCAAAGCCAGCTGTAAAGGTATTAGCAAGAAATGTACCTATAGGTATAGAAACCGTGTAGCGTTCCTTGTCTTCAATTATCTTTGAGATTTCATTTGAAATATGGCTTTTAAGGTAATTGACCTTATATGTATCGATCTCAAGACTTTGAACAAGTCCGTCTTTATCGCGGCTTAATACAGCGATATCGTCATAAGAAAAATTTTCATTCTTGAGAATGTTTACAACAGCCTCGTTAGCGGAATTGAGCATCACCGTTTCGGCACTGCTCTCGGCATATCTTATTATAATTGGTTGGATGTTATAATAAATATAACCTAAAAATACGCAAATTACAAGTAAAAGGATAAGCCACGAGAACAAAATTCTCCGAATTTCTGTTTTTCGCCTTTTTATACAAAACACCGCCTTTCGCACAATACATTTTACGGAAAGCGGTGGTTTTTGTTACGATATAGGTTTAAAAATATTATTTGTGATGTTCGGAGAAAAACTTAATAAGCTCTGCAGCGTTATCATAACCGATACGGCTGTTGATACAAAGGTCATAACTATCCGCTACGCCCCATTTAAAGTCTGTGAAATGACTGCAATAGCCTGCGCGTCTTTTATCGGCTTTGCGAATAATACTAACCGCTTCGTTGCGAGAAATTTTTTCATACTCACAAATACGGGTGATTCGATCTTCAATATCAGCGTGGATAAAAACCGACAAAACATTAGGTCTGTCTTTTAAAATACTGCTGGCACAACGACCAACAAATATGCAAGACTCATTATCTGCAATTTCGCGGATAATATCTGCCTGAGCTCTAAAAACCCTGTCGCCAAGCGGTTCATAATGCATTCCCGAAATCGAAGCGCTAAAGGGATTCACACCCAAAGACATTGAATAAAGTAAGCTGTTTGTGGGATGCTCGTCATACATATGTAAAACTTCTGCGTCAATACCGCTTTTTACAGCGCTCATCTCGATAAGTTCTTTATCGTACATTTTTATTCCCAGCATTTTTGAAAGCTCGCGGGCAATCTGATGTCCTCCGCTGCCGTACTGTCTACCAATCGTTATAATCAAATTACCGGCCATTTGTTTCACCTCTATATAGTATATTATAACAAAAACACCTGAATTTTGCAAGAAGATTATTGATTACAAAAAACAAAAAATCCAAATCCAACCTGTATGTTGAATTTGGATTTTGGTGCGGGTGACAGGACTTGAACCTGCACGCGTAAGCGCTAGCTCCTAAGGCTAGTGCGTCTGCCAATTCCGCCACACCCGCATATTAAATTGTCGTAATTGTATTTTTATGTCACACTGCAGACGCACTGCGCGTGACTCTTGCGGTGCCCGAAATTTATTTCGTCTTGGAGCGACGATAAATTTCGACCGCGGCGCCTTTTTGACCTTCACTGTTTCGTCCACCGGACGCGTTCGGTCAAAAACTGCCAATTCCGCCACACCCGCATATTAAATTGTCGTAATTGTATTTTTATGTCACACTGCAGACGCACTGCGCGTGACTCTTGCGGTGATAGAAATTTTGAACTCAATTGGATTTAAGCACAAAAAACCGCCTACTCATTTTACTTCAAAGTTTTAGGAATGTCAAGCAAAAATAATCAACAAGCCTACCAAAATTCCTGCAATTGCAGAAAATGCAGGTAATTTGCTGTGATACATAAGAATGGATTGAGGTAAAATTTCGCCAAAAACAACATATAGCATAGCTCCGCTTGCGAACCCTAAGCTCAATGTCAGACCTAAAGGTCCGATTTCTCCAAGCCAAAAACCCAAAAGTGCACCTAAAATCGTGGGGATTCCTGTTGCCGCAGTAATTAAAATCGCTTTAACCTTATTCATACCGCCGCTTATTAAAGGAACTGAAACCGCCATACCCTCGGGTATATTATGAAGACCGATAAGTATAGCTAACACTAATGAAGCCTTACCCAAAACACCCTCATCGCCTGCATAAGATGCGCCGATAGTCATGCCTTCAGGTACATTATGTAACGCGATAGCACAAGCCATCACAATTCCTGCTATAAACAAAGAAAATTTATTATCGTTTTTTGCGTAATGATGTTCTAAATGGTCACTATGGATCAGCTCATCCAAATCGTCAGCGGTTTTGGGATGACTTTCATCTATATGAGCAATTTCGGGCGCAGTTTTGCGGTCAATTATATAGTTTAAAAAATATGTAAAAGAAACACCGAATGCGATTGAACAAATCACGGTTAAAATTCCCGTCCCTGTGCCGATTGCCTCAACAACAAGGTCAAAACAAACAACGCTAAGCATAACACCAGCCGCAAAACTCAAAAGCAAACTAACAGTGCGGTTAGAATCCTTTTGCAACATTGCACCAATAATACCGCCCAAACCTGTTCCGAAAACACCCGCAATCGCAGTTGTTAATAATAATGTCGCAAAAATACTCATTGCTATTCCCCTTCACTATTTTTCGCTACAAATAATAACACAAAAATAGCGTTTTTTCAACTGATTTCTTGTTTTTTTGTAAAAGTAAATATATGTGACTACTTATTAATTCTAGCTTCAATGTAAAAGCGCTTATCGCAAGCGTTACCCATTGAGAAGGTTTTACGCGGTAATGAGCCGTCCTGCTTGATTGCTGGGAAAAGGTCGCTCTTTTGCATACCGTCGAAAATGAAACCTAGAGTATCAGGCTGTTTCGAAAGCGAATGAACCACATCTTCGCCATGGATATAGTCAATCTTTACGCTCTTATTTTCGCTTAAATATTTATCGAGCCAGGTCTGCAAGGTGGCAACTGCCAATTTACCTGTCGGTTTTACCGAAATTTCGCGTACTATATCACCATAGCAACAGGTGAATTTCTGCGCGTCTTCACCCGAATATTCTCCGCCGTGAGCCTCAACAAATTCATTCAAAAGCTTTTCGGGTTCTACACCGAACAAAACGCGGTAGATAGGCTCGAACTCGAGCGAATAATCGTGGATATTGACAACCTCAACCATTGCATATTTAGAATTACATTCCTTAGCAGTTGCGAGAGAATGGTTACCGTCACCCACAGCAAAAAGGAATTTATCCTCTTGAGCCCCGACAAGCTTTGCCAATGCATCCTGAATTTTCAAAACAGTATCGCCATCAACTGCGAAGCCCTTGATGTGGCCGCTGTTTTGCATCAAATCGAAGTCATACACCTTATTGAATTTTTCGGTCTGCTCTGCTAAAGGCTCGATAACAGTATTGTCTTTATCGTCAATCAAGAGCATTACATGAGGCAATTCTAAAGCGGCATCCTTGCGAATTTCGACACGCGGAGGTATTCTTTCAAGAACAGTAGCTTCGGTAGCGCGAATCAACGCTTTACTCCCCTTTTGATAAGAATAATCGTCAAGTGCGATAAGTCCCACAATACCTTTACGGATTTTACTGCCCGAAACCTCGCGTTCGACATAGATAAAAGTATCTTCCACAGTATCAAAAACACCGTTTTCAATATATTCGTGCATTTTTGCGTTAATTTTGCCGATACGCTCGCTGTTATCATTTTGCAAATATACTTCGGGCAGAATTATATTAAGCGCGGAGGGTGTATCGCCGACAAATTCTTCTACACTCTTCCAATATTCAGGCTCGGAGGTATATTGGTCACAAGCGACAACCGCCCACTTTTCAAAGTTCACTTTTGGCAATAAGAAATCACAGGTATGAAAATATGTACTCATAAATATCTCCTCAAAATTTTAGCCGTCACAAAAGTGACAGCTAATTTTTTATTTGTAATTTGAAAATTCAACTGCGGTTACAACATCATCTTCAAGGTTAATATGAATTCTGATTTTATTTCTGCGGTCGCGCTTTTCCAAAAAGTAATCGAAGTAATAAGTATTCTCGGTCTTCTTGTAAAAATGCGACGGCGTGCCCAAAATCTGCACCACATCGGTTATAACGGCGGTGTTGGTAATACCGCAGACATTAAACTCGTCATAATCTTTATTATTCTTCGGATAATTGTTTTTAATATTAAACTTTACAATATCGCACTTTGAAAGGCGAACCGAAGAATTTGAAGAGTTATAAAACAACGCGGTGATTTTAGCGTCGTCTTTGTTTTTAAACGAAAGCTCAACCGTTTCTTTGGCATAAACGAGCGAATTTTCGTCATAATCGCTGCCTTTTACGAGTTCCCAACCGCTTTTTGCGATTTCTTCAATAGTAGTAGGCACCGAAAAATAGCTATTAGCATAAACAGCGTTAATTTCGAACTTTTTGCCGAGATAAATATCAGCATAGTTTTCTTCGTCAAAGAGGCTTATATCGAAGTATTTTGACATTTTGCTATCAAGTGAAGTAATTTCGGGCAAATCGGTTGTTCCGCCTGATGCAACATCCGAAACAACCTCAGATTCACTTGCCTCGCCGTATGCCTTATCAGCCGTTTTACAGCCGCAAAGAGAAAGCACAAAAACACATATTAAAATCAAAGACACAGCTTTTAAAAATCTCATAATTTTTCTCCATTACTTTTATAATATAATTTTATTATTAAATAGTATAAATGTCAACAAAAATTAAGAGTCAGCAATACAAAACTTCAAAAAAGATTTAAGTTCTGACAAAACAGTGTCTGTATCGGTAAGAAAACTGAGCCCATGTCCTGCTTCTTCCGATAAAAATATTCGGCAATTATCCTTGCAACAAGCAAATGTTCTCTCGGTCATTTCGCAAGGGACAAAATTATCTTTTTTGCCGTGAATAAAGAAAATCGGAAGTTCGGCATTCTTTACGGCATCTACAGTCGAATCGTTAGTAATTGAGAAGTTACCAAGAAGTTTACAAGCCAAATTCAAGAACGGAATAAAGAAATGCGCATTAACTTTAAAGGAATCCTTGCCCACTTTTACGATAATATCGGCGGGCGAAGTGAAACCGCAGTCGGCGATAACACCCTTTACATTCTCGGGCAAATTGTGTTTAAGCGACAATAAAACCGTTGTAGCACCCATTGAAATACCACTTATTATAAGTTGTTTTGGCGCAAACTTAGCATTGACAAACTCTGCCCACGAAACAACATCTCGGCTTTCCTTTACACCGAAGGTGATAAGCTTGCCCTCGCTTCTGCCGTGAGCGCGTTGGTCAGCAAGCAAAATGTTAAAGCCCATTTTGTAATACATTTCAACCGCGCAGGAAAAATCGTGTTCTGCGCCCGAGCGGTAGCCGTGAAACAGGAAAATCGTGCAGGTGCTGTTGTTATCGTAATACCTGGCCGCGAGCTTCACACCGTCAAAAGCTGTTGTGTAATACCAGTTATGCGGAGTTTTGCGTATAAACTCAATACCTTTATCCATCACCGCCGAATATGGCTTTAAAGAATCATTTATTGTAGAGTCCATACTGTCAATATCGGCATTAGCTTTTCTGACAAAAGCAAGATTAAAAAAATACGCAACAACGCCCACAAAGGCGACTAACAAAATAATTATAAAATATATCAAAATATCACCAATTATTTAATTTTTTTAAGAACAATAACTGTTCTGTTGGGTAAATAGCATTTAAAACCGTACCAATCGGCAGGGGTTTTTTGGGCTGTGTATTTATAACTTGTATCAACGCGCGAATATCCGCCAAAAGTCGCATCATCACTCGTCAAAACTGTTTTATAGACCCCCTCGCTACCGACAGGAATAAAATATCCGTCAAAAGATTTTTCGGGGTGGAAATTGAAGATGAATACATAATCGCCTTTGGTGTAGATTATGACCTTATCGTCCTCATGCATCCAACGGTTTTGGGCAGTAAGATTTAAGAGTTTTCCTTTCTTCAAAAGTGAAACCATTGCTTTGTCGAACTCGTTAAGCTCACGATAGCGCAAATCGGGGTTATCAACAAGGCTCCACTGTCTTCGGCAATAATGATAGCTCCAGCCGTTGCCCTCGCGCGGAAAATCTATCCATTCGGGGTGACCGAACTCGTTGCCCATAAAGTTGAGATACCCTTCCCCTGCAAGCGAGGAAGTGAAAAGTCTTATCATTTTGTGAAGCGCGATACCGCGGTCAACAACATAATTACCGCCAAATTTCTGCATACCGACATACATTTCAGCATCGCAAAGACGGAACATTATTGTCTTATCCCCAACAAGCGCCTGGTCATGCGACTCGCAATAGCCGATGTTCTTTTCCTTAGGTCTTCTTGAAGTCAGTTCATACCAAAGCTTACCCATATTCCAATGCTCGTCAGACTGCTCTTTAATAGTCTTAATCCACAAATCAGGCACGCCCATCGAAAGACGGAAATCAAACCCGATACCGCCGTCTTTTATAGGAATGCACATACCTGGCATACCCGACATATCTTCGGCAACTGTGATAGCGTTTTTATTAACCTTGTGAATAAGCTCGTTCGCAAGCTGAAGATAGGTCACAGCCTCGGTGTCGGTATTCATTGAAAAATAGATACTGTAATCGGTGAAAGCCGAGCCTAAACCATGGTCGTGATAAAGCATTGAGGTAACTCCGTCAAAACGGAAGCCGTCAAAATGGAAAACCTCCATCCAATACTTAAGGTTTGAGAGTAAGAAGTGTATAACTTCATTTTTACCGTAGTTAAAAAGCTTTGTTCCCCAAGCAGAATGCTCACCTCTTGCACCCTCGTGGAAGAACTGATAAACTGTGCCGTCAAACTCGTTAAGTCCTTCGTTAGTGTTCTTGACCGCGTGCGAATGAACAACATCAAGAAGCACAGTAATTCCCATACCGTGAGCGGTGTTTATGAGGTTTTTCAGTTCTTTGCTTGTACCGTAGCGCGACGAAGCCGCAAAGAAGTTAGAAACCTGATAACCGAACGAGCCGTAATATGGGTGCTCCATTACCGCCATAATCTGAATAGTGTTATAGCCGAGTTCTTTTATACGCGGTAAAGTGTTTTCGGTAAATTCACGGTAGGAAGTCACTTTACCCTCTTCACCCGACATACCGATATGACATTCATAAATAAAAGGTGTTTTTTCGGGTTTGAATTTCTGGTCAGTCCACTCGAAGTCCGCAAAAGTATCCTCAATCTCGGCGCACCAAAGATATGTTACAGGGTCTTGCACCACGCGTGTAGCATAGGTCGGGATTCTTCGCAAAACATTGCCGCCACTTACAATTACCGCTTGTACCTTTTGACCGACTTTCAGCGCATCCACGCCCTCAAGTTCAATTTCAAAAATGCCGTTTTCATAGCGTTTTAACTCATGAGATTCGGTGTTCCAACCGTTGAAATCACCCGTTAAAAATATTTTTTCAGCCGCGGGCGCCCACTCTCTGTAAACCCAGCTATCACCCGTTTTATGAAAACCGAAGTACTTATATCCGTTAGCAAAATCGGCTATGTTTTTAATGTCTTTTAAAAGTTCTTTGCGTTTTTGCTTATAAAGCTTAACTCTCAAATCCAAATCTTCCTTAAAAGGCATTAAATAAGGGTCTATTTCCAAAATTTTAAGTTCTTTAGATTCTGCCATAACCAAACCTCCGATTTTAACATTTATAATATATTATTATTATAACAAAAACACTTGGTAAATAGCAACAAAAATAATAATATTTGATATATTTATTGCTGTATGCTACAATATTTAGGAAAAAACGGAAAATTTAGGAGAGAATTTATGTCGGAAAGAAAGAAAAATATCGAATTTATAAGAATTTTCGCAATTTTTATGACCGTTATGATTCACATTTCGAATTTTTATATAAACAAATTCGGTGAAATTTCGAACGCCGATTTTTTGGTAAGCGTTATTTATAACTCACTTTCGAGAATTTGTGTGCCTTTATTTTTTATGGTGAGTGGTATTTTTCTTATCGGACGCGAATTTGACAAGAAAAAATATTTTGAAAGAATTATAAAATTCACCTTGATTCTCGTTGTCTGGAGCGCTGTTTACTATTTTTATCATAACGGATTTGATTTTAAGAATCTCGGCACTACGTTTTTCACTTCCCTCTTTAGTGCCAACTCCACTTCAAGACATCTTTGGTTTTTATATGCCATAATTGGTATTTATATAGCACTACCCTTTATTAACAGCATGTGCAAAAATCTGACTCGTGAGCAAGAAAACTTGTTTTTGATTTTGTGGCTTTTCTTCTCGGGACTTGTGGTTATTTTTGTACCCTTAGCGCGATTTATTACCAAAACCAATGTAGATGTCACCTACCCTATCCCGATTATAAATTCGGCATATTACCTCGGCTATTTCATAAGCGGACATATACTTTATGAACGCTTCAAAGAAACAAAAACAGACAAGCGTAAAAATCTTGCCTGTGCCGTAACATTCCTGCTTTGTATTGCTATCAGCGTTTTGTTTACATATTTCTTCTCAGTAAACAGCGGTGAATTTTACAGCTCGTTCACTTGGTATAGAAGCATTTTTATTGTACTGTCGGCTTTCGCAGTTTTCTACATTGTAGTAACCAATGAGGATAAATTCAAAAGTCAATTTATTATAAAGTTTTCAAAACACTCTTTCGGTGTATATCTTGTTCATATGTTGGTTTTCAATATTCTTAAAAAAACTGACATAATGCAAATTACACCAGTATTCTCAATTCCGTTAGCTACTATGTTGGTTTATATAATTTCACTGTTAGTAAGTTTTATTATTTCTAAAATGCCTGTTTTAAAAAGGATTATATAAAACAAACAGCACCGAATTTAATCAGTGCTGTTCTTGGCGGAGTAGGAGAGACTCGAACTCTCGCACCGGGGTTTAGCCGGCCTACGCCCTTAGCAGGGGCGCCTCGTCACCAACTTGAGTACTACTCCAAATTGTTACGTTTGTATTTTAATATAAAATTAAAAAATGGCGGAGAGGATGGGATTCGAACCCATGTGGCTTGCGCCAAACGGTTTTCAAGACCGCCTCGTTATGACCGCTTCGATACCTCTCCGTGTGACCTTGCTATTTTAACACAAAGGAATTCAAAAGTCAACACCTAAATTGCGTAAAAAATAAGTTTTTTAATCGTTACAACAATAATATTGTCCCCAAAAACAACATTTATTAAATTCCGCACTTTTTTCATTGCTTTTTTGGGGTTTTTGATGCTATAATTAAGTCATAAGTTTATAAGACTTTATTTTTCTAACATATAAAAGTGTGATACTATGAATCATCTCTAACAAAAAAGAAAACGCTGGCAGGACGGAATTTTTACCGACCACAAAACAGCTAAAAAAGAAAAATCTTACCCTGCTTTTCACCTCGCCACCCCATCACATTTACTGTTTGACTATTGGGGTGCTTTTAAAAAAGACGGATATTATCATCTTTTTTATGATGTTTGTGCCTTCAAAGACGATAACGAGCATTCTATATACGGCCATTCGCGTTCAAAAGATTTGGTTCATTGGGAGTATCTCCCCTTGCTCATCTCTCCGCTTGAAAGCGAGCTTCGTATGAACGACGGCTTTATCTGTGAAAACGGCAAAGGCGAAGTTCTGATGCTTTACACCTCGGTTCCCGAGGATAACAAAATTCCGCGCACCCACAACGCTGCCATAGGTACACCTGACCTATTACATTTCACCGTATTCCCGAGGGTGACCCGTTTATGACACTAGAAAATCACGGTGGTCCCGATTTTTGTAACGAGTGGAGTGACCCTTGGATTTTTGAATTCCGAAATGAAAAATATTTTCTAATGAGCAAATGCGTCTGCAAAGACGACGGACGTTCACCTTTACCGATTTACAAAGTCACCGACGACAGTATGCTTCATTCAAAGTGAGCCCGTTGACCGCGGTTTTTATGCTACCTGCGTTTTCAGAGAAACCGACCGCACTGTGCTTTGCGGTTGGATAAGCGGTTTTACCGATTCGATTGCTTGGAATGGTTGTATGGGTGTTCCTCGCGAGCTTAAAATAAACGAGCATTTACAGGTCACACAACAACCTATAAAAGAAATTGAAGCTTTCCACAAAACCGCGCTCGTTTCACAAAAAGACTGTAACGACGAAAAATTTGCCTACAATTTAAGCTCGCATACTCTTGACATTTCATTATCGACTGAGGGCAATACCGACTTTACGCTCACCATCGGCGACAGTGATAAAACCGCGCTCACCCTCGAATTATCTAACGACGGCTTCACAGTTAACGGTGAAGTTTACAACACATCACCATTTAACAACAAGAACGAACAAAAGCTTCGTATTCTTGTCGATAAATGCTTTTGCGAAATCTTTATAGGTGACGGTTCGGTTTGCGCTACAAGATGTTTTGATACACTCGATACAGATACCGTTTTAACAATTAAGAGTAATAAAAATATCAGCCTCAACTCCTTAGAGGTTTTTGAAATAGATAGCGTAAAACCTACCTACCACCAAGATATTGATGTATAAAAATCCATTATCAGAAATGGAGATTTAAAATGAAAATTATCAATTCATTTAAAAAGCTATTTTGCATTTTCCTTTCGGCAGTGTTAATTTTTTGCTGTTGCGCGTGTTCTTCAAACGAAAACCGCTACACAAAAAATTTGTATAATGTCTTTACGGAAAATAAAAACGGAAATTTAATAAGTGCCGACGGCGTTGAATACACCTATTTAAGTAATGAAATTGAAATAAAATTGTTAGGTGAAACCGAATTTAAAGGCGGAGTTGTCGGTGAAGAAAAAACTACTGATTATTGGGGTGTTGAATCTCAAAACGGTCTTTTTTCAATAAAAGGTGATAAATCCGAAAATGTTTTATTAAGAAAATATCCAAACGATGAATGGTGCGGTATTTACCGAAAAGCCTCTTTGCCGAAGATTGATTTTTCAATTGATAAATGTATAAGGATAGAATTTGTTTACGGTGAGAGTGGCTTAGACAGTCACGAAATACATGCAAAATGCGGTGACGGTATTACAGACAATACCGAAATTGCAAGGTTTTTTTCCGAAATTAAATCACAAAAGTCTCCCGAAGAAGCAGGGTTGTATGATTTAATAACCGAGGCTGACGGGACATTGAAAAATTGTTCAACTTACGGTGCAATATACGGATTTTTCGAGGAAGAACCTAACCTTGCAATTAGTATGCCTGTCACCACTTACAACTATTTAGCGTATTCTGTTTCAATTGACGGCAAAGAATATGTTTTACCTAAAGAATGGATTGAAAAGCTCTAAACAATAAACTTAACAGCCTTGTGAAGCGTTTAGTCTTCACAAGGCTGTTTTTAATCCATTTTAAAATAATTATAGGGTTCTTGATTTTGAAATTCTTCAAACATTTTTCTACGGCGTTCGAGACGTTTTTCTTTTGCTTTTTTCCGTTTGTAGAGAATAATCTTCTTGCGAATAATAAGAAAAATAAAGCAAAATACCGCAAAACCGATAATTCCAAGCATTATGTAGACATACAAATCAACCGTATGCCAGAAAACTATCAAACCGCTAGGTTTAACAGAAGAGCCCGCAACAGCGTTACAATCGCCTATAACCTTATTATTTAAAATCAGTTTTACATTCCCCAAAGCCTCATCCTCAGTTACAGGGGAAGCGACAAACTTATCTTCTAAAAGTTTATCGCGTGTGAAATCTACCAAAAGCTCTGATATATCAGTACCTTTTGGCAAGGTGGCATAGATGTCCTTTTCGAGCACGACATCGACCGTTTTCGAAAAGGTTTCAAAAACAGGAAGATTTGCCACTACCCTGCCTTTTTCGGCAATTTTAACCGTTTCATAGGTTTTAAAAGCGTATTTAAAAACCTCGACCGCCTCTAAAAAGTCGGTGCGGACATACCCGCTTCTGAGCCATTTCTCAGGAACATCAAGCAAAATGCAGATATATTTTTTTCCGTCTTTCTCGGCACTCGCGGCTAGGCAACGTCCCGCTTTATCGGTGTTACCCGTTTTAAGACCTGTGGCATAAGGGTAATAATATCCGCTTGCTTCAATACGCATAAAGTTTGTCGTGCGAATTTGTCTTTCACCCTGCATATTGGTCTGAGGAACGGTGTAATCAATACATTTTGCAATTTTATAAAGGGTTTCGTTTTGCATATATGCATCGGAAAGTATCGCCAAGTCAACTGCCGTTGTGTAATGATTATCGTCGTGCAGACCGTGAGGATTGCAGAAATTCGAGTCGGCCATACCGATTTCTTTTGCTTTTTCATTCATTATTTGCGCAAAAGACAGGTTATCACCGCAAAAATGCTCTGCCAAAGCATTTGCAGCATCATTACCCGACGGCATCAACATTAAATAAAGCATTTGTCTTACTGAAAATTTTTCGCCGATTTTAAGCTTTGCAGTAGAAGACTGCGTTCCGTAAAGCGAGGTTACGGCATTTTCGCTCACAGTTATTGTTTCAACGTCTAAATCATCGCACAATTCTGTAACAGTAAGGGCTGTAAGCATCTTTGTAAGCGAGGCGGGATACATCTTAACTTTTTCATTTTTACCATCCACAACCTCATCGTTATCGGGATTGTAAAGCACATAGGCAGACGCTGTAATTTCAGGTTTTTGATCGGCTTGTGTATCGGCAGTAACGGGCAATGCCAACACAAAACACAGCATAATAATTGAAACAATTTTTTTAAACATTCTGACACCAATATGTTATTTTAATTTCTTAGGACAAATGTCACTTAGCGGACACTTCTCACATTTTGGGTTACGCGCAACGCAGGTATCCCTGCCGAAAAGCACACTTCTATGGCAAAAATCGTTTGATTTTTCTGGTGGTAAAAGCTTCCGCATTTCGTTTTCGACCTTCAATGGATTATCGGTTTTAACAAACCCCAAACGGTTGCAGATTCTTATAAAATGTGTATCGGTAACAACGGCGGGCTTGCCATAAATATCACCGCAGACAAGATTTGCCGTCTTTCTGCCGACACCCGAAAGGGTTGTCAATTCTTCTATTGTATCGGGAACTCTACCGCCAAAATCAGACTCGATTTTTTGCGCAATTAAAATCAAGTCACGCGCCTTAGTTTTATAAAGACCGCAGGTTTTTATAAGCTGTTCTACCCTGTTTATATCGGCATTAGCCATACTCTTTGAGGTAGGAAACTCGGCGAACAAGTCAGGTGTGACCATATTAACACGCTTATCGGTGCATTGCGCCGAAAGACGTGTTGCGATAAGCAGCTGGAAAGCATCCTTATACTCAAGCGAGCAAATCGCCTCAGGATAAAGTTCTTCAAGGCGGTTTACTGCTTCAATTACGCGTTCTTTTTTAGTCATTAGCCGAAACCAACTTTAAATCATTAGGTTTAATAAGCTTTAATTTGCGCATAGCTTCGCTTACTGCAAGGCAGATTACTGCAGGAAGTACAAAATGCATTAAAACAATTTCGAGCAAAGAAACAACAGGAGTAACCCCTGCGGCTACCATACTGTCATAAGCCATAAACTGACCGACAAGACCGGCAGAGCCCATACCCGAACCGACAGGGTTGCTCACCATCTTAAGCACGGCAGAAGCAACAGGACCTAAAATTGCGCTTGAGATTATTGAGGGCAACCAGATAAGCGGATTTTTGACGATATTTGGTATCTGCAACATTGATGTTCCAATGCCCTGTGCGATAAGACCGCCAACCTTGTTTTCGCGGTAGCTGATAACTGCAAAACCCACCATATTACAGCAACAACCGATTGTCGCTGCGCCTGCCGCCAAACCTGTAAGTCCCATCGAGATACCGATAGCGGCGGAAGAAATGGGCAATGTAAGAAGAATACCCATAACGACCGACACAATAATACCGCCCAAAATCGGACTCTGTTCAACATTTATATTAACAAGCGCTCCAACCCACTTCATTGCGGTAGATATATATGGACCGACAAAATATCCTGCAGCGGCACCTGATAAAATGCAGCAAATCGGGGTTATGATAATGTCAACCTTGGTTTTACCTGCAACGAGGTACCCGATTTCAATTGCAACATAAGCCGCTATAAAAGCGCCCAAAGGCTCACCAGGGGAACCCACAGTAAAGCCTGCATTTGCGACGTTCGGGAAAGCGCCAATCATACCGCAGACAGCGGCGGCAACAGTTGTAAGGGGTGCGGACTTAAGTTTGCAAGCGACACCGACACCTATTCCCGCACCCGTAAGCGTCTTTGCAACGCTACCAATAGCATTAAGATATTCGCTGACAACATTGGAGCCGACAAGCTTTGCTATCTGGCAGATAATTGTACCGATAATAAGGGTTGAAAACAGGCCGTAAGCCATACCCGACAGTCCGTCAATAAATAAACGGTTTAAATATTTCTTCATTTTCAAAATTCCTTTTTAAACTTTACATTATTTCCTCTATTATATATAATTTCACATCATTTTACAAGAGCAAAATAGAAAAAAGACTGCGCAAATTTGCACAGTCTATTTACAGTAATTCGTATTGTTTTTAATAAGCACCGTTTCCGCGCCTACGACTTCAATATTATCCCAAGGGATAACAATATCCTCATACTTGCCGAAAAGCCCGAAAATACGCGGTTTGCCAAAGATTACAATAGCCTCAACCTTACCGCTTTGGCTATTAAACTCAATGTCCGAAACATACCCTAGTACATCGCCCGAATCCATACAAACCACCTGCTTGTGACGAAGCTCATCAATTCTGCAATTCATATTTCACACTCCAAAACTATTATGTAAAATATATATGCAATAATTTTTAAAATCAGTCGTCAAAAATCACGCCGTTGTCATCGTCTTCTTCGGTTTGCTTGTCGTCGAAAACGCGTTCTTCCGCTTTTTCTTCGATTTCGAGTCCTAAGTTTTTACGCTTTTCGATATCCTCGTCGGGATGTTCCTTATAATAAGGGTCGATAATAAACTTCTTTATGCTCGGGAAGGTGCAAAACTGCACGAGTAAAGCATTGAAAGCAGGATATACACAAATAAAGCATAGCAATTCAATAAGCAAAATATAGAACGAAATATTGCGAAGTAAGAATAGCAAAGCTATATTAAATGCAATTATAAAAATATTTATGAACAAGCAAAGGAAAGAATATTTAAAGTTTAAGAAAACAAACTTAAAGCTATTTGTATAAGCCTGTTTTAAGGTGTAGTTAAAGGTTATTATAAGTGTCCACAAATAATACCCCATCATAATAAAGGTGATAAGAAGCGCGAGAGTGATACCTGTTCCCACTACACCGAAAGTACCTTTCATGAGAGAAAAGAAATGCAGGTCGAAAATCAAAAAAGCAATAACCACAGCATTGATAATACCTGCGATAATAGACTGCTTTAAATTTTTCTTTATTGTATCGAAAAAATCGCTAAGACCAAACGAATGCTTATCCCTTGCGGTGTTTCTTGCGACATTTGTAATACCAACATTTGCCATACCGTTTGTAAAAATGGGAATTGAAATAAGCCAATACACAAGGTTTATAGTGATAAATTTCCAGAAATTTCGGAAAAACATCTCAAAAAACACTATAAAAGTTTTCTTTTTTGGGGCATCTTTAGATATTCCCGGACCCTCTTTGTCATAATTAAATAAGCCAAAAAATCCTGCCATTTTCTTCTCCTAATTCTTTTTATAAATTATCTTTTCGCTAACGAGTATTGACTTGTAACCGAGCAAATAAGCAATATAAGCTATGAGCGGAGTTATAAGCAACAGCGCGTAAAATACAACAATCTGCCAAACAGCAAGCTCTGATACATATCCCCCACCGTTTGTAAGCATTATAATCGCCTCATATAAATGCGGATTTAAAAAGGCATAAAGCGCGATTGAGAGATTTTTTGCAAAGGTGGCTTTGCCTATCGCTAAAACTGTCAAAAGAATAATAGAAGGTAGTGCGGTCAAAAATCCAATTTGCAGTCCCTTTAGCTTGTTTTCGTCCTTGATGCCTATACGCACCGCGTTGTTATCCTTAAATCCAAGCTTCCACATATCATTGTAAATAAATACGCCAAACATAAAGAGCAAAAATATTTCGGATATTGTATTCCAGATAATATAGGTTTTTTTATCCACCTGTGAGCGTATATCCGCTTCGGTAAGAGTATAACCCTCGTCAATGTATTCCTGCTTTTTAGTGTCTTCACCGTTGTCATAATAATATGTGTAAAGCTCGACCTGCTCTTGCTGTCCCTCTTTAACACCAAAAACCTTATAACCAACAATATCGGTAAAAAATCCCGTTTCAATGACATTAAGCGTCATAACAAGAAAAAAGCACATAATACTTCCAACAATGCACCTACCGTAGAGCTTTAAACTTTTACTTAAAATTTCCTTCATATTAACACCCTTATAAAATAATATATACATTATAGAATATATTGTAAAAAAATGCAAGCAGAATAAATTCTACTAGTTCTTAAATTTACAATATCTTTACAATATCGAATAAATTTCTGCGTTGTATTAGGTAGAGGCGACCATTGGTCATCCGTTTGGTTTGAGTAAGATTTTACGGAACAGCAATACCGTCCACTACAAAATATCAATGTAAAAAAATAATGTCATTGCGAACGGAGCGTGCAATCTTGTTGCATATTTACACCTCATCCGTCTTTGCCCACGGTAAAGCCACTTCCTCCTACTAAAGAAGGCATCTTATCAATTTCTACTCAACAAAAACAGCAGGGATGAACCCTGCCGCAAAATTATAATATTCTATTTAAAATATCGCTATCAATCCACCGATAACCGCCAACAAAAACGTTGCACCGCCGAGCGCTATAACCATAATTTTTCTCATTTTTCGCACCTTTCGTAAAGGGCGGTGTGACATAGAATTATCAAAATTAAAGGAAAATGTGCTCGCCGCTTTTTTGAGTTGCTTTGCACTCAAATTCCCATACTGAGGTGTCACATAGAACACAATTTTTTCAAAATATCGGCTTCCTGTGTTGTTAACCTCAATAACTGTCTTATTTACACCCTTTACCATAAACTACCTCTTTCTATGCTTTATAATTATTGTAGACAAAGAAGCTTTTGGTTATTCAGGTTGACATAAAAAAGTGGATAACTTGGTGGAAAAGTGGTATAAATCGCGTAAATATCGCGAAAACTTATCAACATTTTACATTTTTCGACAGATTATGTAAATTATTCCTCACCGTAATATCTACCGTCAAGGAAAGCAACCGAGCGCTCGACAACATCACGGCTTGTACCCCAATCCTTTACTCCGTCGTTTGCGCGGTAATCGTACATAGAGCAATATTTCTGCAAATCATTGTGCAGACTCTTTACATACTCGCCTGTAATTCTTGTGAGATTATTTTCAAACTCGCTGTTATACTTGCGAAGATTTTTCTTCTCACTGCTATTCATCAAATGCTCATAGTGACGAAGACAAATTTGACCTTGGGAGTTGAACATATCCCTAAAATCGCGGTCGTTTTCGTAAGACAAAAATATGGTTTTAATCATATTTTCAAAGCCCCACTCAACCTTAGAGCAAACAAAACAAGACTCCGAAAGCTTTTTAGCCTTATCGCTCTTTTTAGCTGCCGAATTAAATAGCTTTTTCTCAAAAATCTTTTTGCCGATTTCGTCAATGTGCGACTCCAAAATAAGCGCCAACTGAAGTCTTCCGCGAGAATTGAGCATCATATCAAAATGCTTCTCGCAAAAGCCTAATTTATTGGTTTCAATTCTCACATCGGGCTCCATCATAGCCGCGCCCATTATGTATTCAACTATTCTCTTTTCAACCGTTTCTTTCATACGGCAAATGGGACAACCGTCATTAACTTCAAAGACTTCGCTGACGGGTATTGTGCAGATATCCTGACGCATAACAAATAATTCCTTTGCATTTTTTATTGATATTATACCACAAAAATTATATAATGCAAATACGGAGTGATATTTTTATGATAAAAATTGAGTACAAAAACAATAACACATATATTTTTGGGCTTTCAGAATTCGACCTGCCACACACCCTCGACTGCGGACAGGCATTCCGTTGGCGTGAATGTGATAACGGTAACTGGTGCGGCGTGGCATTTGACCGTTATTTAGAGCTTAAAAAGACAGAAGATGGGACTGTTGTGCTTTTCGATACTTCAAAAGAAGATTTCGAAAATATATGGCGAGATTATTTCGACCTTGAGCGTAATTACCCTTATATCGTAGAAGTTTTAAGTGAGAACGAAACGCTAAAAAAGGCTTGTGAATATTCATACGGCATCCGTATTCTAAATCAAGAGCCGTTTGAAACACTTTGCTCTTTTATCATTTCCCAAAACAACAATATAAAGCGAATTAAAGGTATTATAGAGCGTCTTTGCGAGAATTTCGGCGAGTATAAAAACGGATATTACACCTTCCCAACCGCCGAAAAATTAGCAAACCTTACCCTCGAGGATTTAGCCGTTTTACGTAGCGGTTTCAGGGCGAAATATCTGCTCGACGCCGCTAAAAAGGTTGTAAGCGGTGAAGTTGATTTGCAAAATCTTAAAAACTTACCGCTCGATGTTGCGAGGGCAGAGCTTATGAAAATTGTGGGCGTAGGGCCAAAGGTTGCCGACTGCTGTCTTCTCTTTTCTCACCGCCATATTGACGCTTTCCCGAAGGATGTCTGGATAAAGCGCGCTATGGAGGTGTTATTCGGGGGCGAGCTTCCCGAAAACGCGCAAAAATACGCAGGTATTGCTCAACAGTACATATTCTTTTATGCGAGGGATACCAAACTTTTAGGTGAATAATACTTGACAAATTTGTCTATTAGTGATAGACTGTAAGTGCAGTCTACTGCTAATAGACATTTTTTATTGAGGTGATATTATGGAAGACATTAAATTAGGAATGGTTGAAAGCCGTTTTGCTGAAATAGTGTGGAAAAACGCACCGCTCACTACCAAAGAGTTAGTAAATATTTGCGAAACAGAACTCGATTGGAAGCGCACAACTACCTATACCGTACTTAAAAAACTGTGTGAGCGCGGTATTTTCAAAACCGAAAACAGCCTCGTAACCGTTTTAATTTCAAAAGAAGATTTTTACGCTATAAAAAGCGAAAACCTTGTAGAAGAAGCATTCGGCGGCTCACTTCCCGCTTTTATCGCTTCATTCACAAAGAGAAAAAATCTCACAAAACAGGAAATTGAAGAAATCGAAAGAATGATTAAAGAATATAAGGGGGTGTAGCTATGGACAATTTGTTTATAAAACTTTTCAACATAAGCGTTACGGCTTCCTTTGTTGTTTTGGCAGTAATTTTGGTGCGATTTTTAACCAAGAAAGCACCACGCTTCATTACTTGCATCCTTTGGGGACTTGTAGGTATTCGCCTTGTTATGCCCTTTTCGATCGAGAGTGTTTTAAGCCTTATACCCAGTAAAGAAACCTTACCGCAGGATATTATGATAACCCACACTCCCGAAATTCATAGCGGTATTCCCGTAATAAACAGTTATATAAATCCCATAATCAGCGAAACCTTTAAACCCGATGTAGCTGCAAGCGCAAACCCTATGCAAATTATAATTTTTGTAGCATCTATAATATGGCTTACGGGTATTGCGGTAATGCTTATTTACAGCGTAGTATCATATTTTTATCTAAAGCATAAGGTTTCTGCTTCGGTTATTGAAGCCTCAAACATTTACTACTGTGATGCGGTAAAATCTCCATTTATTTTAGGAATTATAAAACCGAAAATCTACTTGCCGAGCGATATACAAAACGATAGTTACGAATATGTTATCGCCCACGAAAAAGCGCATATTAAAAGGCTTGACCACATTTGGAAGCCCCTTGCTTTTCTAATTTTAAGCATATATTGGTACAATCCTATATTATGGCTTTCTTATATTTTGTTTTGCCGTGATATCGAAACTGCCTGCGACCAAAAGGTTATAAAAACAATGAACACCGAAGAAATTAAAGGTTATTCCACCGCTTTATTAAACTTTAGCGCAATAAAAAAACCTATAACCGCCTGCCCATTAGCTTTCGGCGAAGTGGGGGTTAAAAACCGCATTAAAGCCATTTTAAATTACAAAAAACCTGCCTTTTGGATTATTATAATATCTATCATTCTAGCAGTAGCAATAGCAGTATGTTTTTTGACAGTACCAAAGGACAAACCAAAAACCGAATCACATCTGCCCACTGCCGAAAATCTCACCTGCTTTAGCCCCTATCGGTTAGATTATAACAATGGTATGTATTCGTATGTGCCCCCCATTGAAACATTTTTATGCTATTGTCTTGACAACGATTTAAACCTTTATACCATAGACAGCAATAACCTTGTAACAAGCCTTGGTAAAATGGAAGAAATCACCCTTGATACCGAGAATTTCGATTCCCGACTTACACAAAATTTTTGGTTAACAAAGTTTTCAACAAAAGGTTTTCGTCAGGACAACAAACGCGCTTTTACTTTAAAAGTTGAAAATAATAGCGAAAAAGATGATGAAGTATATCTACTTTTAGAACAAGAAAACGGCGATTATTATATGGCTATAGGTTATTATGATATGAACCTTGTCGAACCTACAAACAAAGATAAGTCACTTATTCGTTGGATTTTTAAAGTCAATCCTTCAAAAAACAAAAACACCTATCTTCAAACCCAAAACAGCCATATTGACGGCAGAGTATTTTATTATAAAGAACCCACCTATGAACACGCAAATCCCGAAATTGTAAGATACAACGATTTTGAAAAATCGGAACTTGAAAAACTGCTCAAACAAATGAAGAAACTAAAATGGGTTGACGATTCACTTACTGACCGAATTAGCTTTAACTTTGACGGATATTTATTTTACGACGGCTATAAAATCTTCTTTGGATATGAACAAAATGTTGTCTTTTGCAACGGATATTTTGCGGATATTAAGGATAACCTTTTAGAGCCTATAAAAATACTTCGTAAAACTGCAAAAGAAAATATTTTCACTAAGAGTCAAGTGTATTATTATGAAAAAACTGATAGTTACGGCGGTTTCTATCCCGTTTTGTCACTTGATTATCTCAATAATTCATTTACCTTTTCAGTATCCCCTCTAAGCAGTTATTTATCGATAGGCAAATTTGAATTAAAAGACGATATTTTAACCTGTAAAACAAATGACGGCGCATACACTTATGTATTCAAAAAGCAAGACGATAGTCTATATTTTGATTCGCAAAAGTCTTCAAATGTAAGACTTTATGACAAATCGGGAAAAGGCTCTACCCTTGCCGATGAATCGCTTTTCAGGTTGCGTGTCAACACCGAAACCAACGGAAATATAGAAAGTATCACACATTATGATTGACATTTTTTAAAAAAGGATTATAATAAACATATATTACAGAGTAGATAACAAAGCGTTAAGTGTCTTGCGGACGGGGAGTTGCCGTGAGAACGAAGGATTTTTTCCCGCGGTTTTGTTGTCGCATCCCGCTGTCAAATAATATGTAGATTTAATCTCCTATTATCGACAATACGGGTAATAGGAGGTTTTATTTTATGAAGAAAAATCAATTATTCAAAATCATTCTCACAGCTGTTTTGGTGGCTCTAAATGTCATTTTAGAACGCTTTATGCCAAGTTATTCGGTTTGGAACAACAACATAAGCTTTGGTTTTATTACAGTGGCATTTGCAGCTTGTTATTTAGGAGCACCTTATGCTATTGCAGTCGGAGGACTCGGTGACCTTATAGGCGCAGTTATTAAGCCTTTTGGTCCCTATTTTGTGGGATATACCATCACAAATATGCTTGTAGGTTTAGTTCTTGGTATTTTCCTTTACAAAAAAGCAACAGTTCTTCGCATTTCAATCGCAACAGTAATAAATAAACTTGTATTTTCGCTTGTTGTCAACACTATTTTTATTTCGGTGCTATACCGCGGCGGTATTGCGGCATTTTGGGTGGTGCTTGTAAGCCGTATTCCATTCGTAGCGCTTATGACCGCAGTTGAGATTATTTTAATTAGTCTTCTCTTTACACAAAAAAGTAAGATAAATAAACTTATAGAAAAGAACTTACCATATTAAATCTATTTATTTAATATTCTCAGTGCATTTTTGTAACATATTTTTTCGGCTACTTGGTAGCCGAATTTTTTTATAATTTCGGTTTTCAAAACAGGCATATCAGCACAAGTTTTTAAAAACATTTCGCATTCCATTCCGTCAAAATCAGTTCCAAGAGCCGCAACATCTTCCCCACCAATTTTTATTAAATGCTCGATATGGCGGATAATATCATAAATTTCAGTTTTATTACTGCCATTTAAAAACTGTGAATAAAACGGAACACCGATAATCCCACCCGAATTAGCAATTATTTTAATTTGCTCGTCAAAAAGATTTCTAGAATGATTTTGTAGTTCCCTACAAGCCGAATGAGATGCGATAAAAGGCTTTTTCGAAATACTTGCAACATCTAAAAAACCGCCTAAATTTAGGTGTGAAACATCAATTATCATTTTGCTATTGTTAACCGCACTTATAACTTCCCTACCGAAGTCTTTTAACGGTAAATCAATTTTGGTATGCGGAAACCCCAAACAGTTTTCTCCATTGTGAACAAGCCCCAAAATCTTAACACCGCAGTTTTCTAAAAAACTTAATCTATCTAATTTTCTATTTAAAAGTTCCGCATTCTCTACCGTTAAAACTGCTGAAACCTTATTGTTTTTAGAATTACTTTCGAAGTCTTTTCTATTTTTTGCACCTGCAATAATTTCACTTTCGCAAAGTATTTTATTATAAATTTCATATTGCTTTTTAAAATACTCGAAGCTTTCTTCACCCATAATATTTTTAGGGATATAAATTGCAAAACACTGCGCTAAATAATCGGCTTTTCTAAGACCTTTTTCGGTTATATGTCCATTATTTTCTTTAATTGAATATTCCGTTTTTGTGAATTTGTAAAGTGTGTCACAATGCAAATCAATTATTTTCATAAAATCACCCATTAGAATATATTAAAACACAAATAAAAAAACAACCGAAAGCAAACATAAAACTAACGCCCCGCAAAAAATGCAGGGCGTCTTGATTAGATATTATTTAGTTTTCTTCTTTCTCTTTTTTGCCATAAATCATAGCGCCAAGCATACCACAACCGCTAACAAAAGCTAAAGCAAACCATAACCAGTTGCTGCTGTAATCACCTGTTTGTGGTGATGTAACATTGTTTGAAGGTTCTTCTTTTTCTTGCTTGTCAGTAGTAATTTCGGGCACAGGCTCATTATAGCTATTAACAAATATTATTTCCTTTGACTCTTTATCGCCGTTTGCATAAGCATACTCGACCTTAAAGGTACCATCAAGATTATCCGTTACATTAACAGTCACAGTATAAACTGATTGGTCATAAACAATATTTTCCTGTTTGTCGTTTACTTCACGAACAGTGTAAACATACTCACCTGCAGTTTCAACCGGAATGGCAGTAAACGCAAATTTACCATTTTGGTCATTTTTTGCGGTATAAGACTTTTTGTTATTACTGTCGTAAAGCTCAAATGAGAACTCTTTGTCCTTAATATCTCTACCATCAAGCTTTTTAGTACCTTCAATAACGATTTCAGTTGCATTTGCTTTATAGCTGTTGTTGAAGGTTATCTTGCTACCGTCGGTAATCTGGTCAAAATCATCTTCACCAACTGTGCCCTTATAAAGTTTTTGCTCTGCTACAAAAAGTTCGCCGTCATCATTTTTATCAACATCGACAAAGATTTTGTAAATCGCGGTATCATAGGTGACACCCTTTTTATTTCCGACAACCTCGGAAATTGTGAAGCTGTACTCTCCCTCGTCAGTAAATTTAACTGCAGGGAACGCAACCTTACCATCAGCATCGTTGTGCATAGTTTCACCTATTTGAGCACCTGTTGTAGCATTTGCAAGTTTAAATTCAAACTCGCCCGCTTTGAGAGTACGGCCGTCAAGCGTCTTCAATCCGCCAAACTCATTATAGATATCATAATCTATTGGGGTTGGAGTAAAGTCATTGTTGAAAACAATAGCGGTGGAATCGTTATTGTTTTTCTCAATGCTAACGCTATCCAAAAGTTTGCCTTGTGAGTTATCGGTAATAGTTACTGTTACGGTATAGATTGATTCATCATAATCGTAATTTTCGTTATCTATACCTTTTTCGGTGATAGTGTAAGTGTAAACGCCTACCTTATCGTAAGTGAGTTCACCAAAAGTAAATGCATCGCCGATATTTCTAACAGTATTACTATAGCCTGTAGGAAGTTGGGTATTACCTGTAGGAGTAATAACAAACTCAAACTCGCCATCTTGCAAAGTTTTACCTGTGAGGATTTTAGTACCGCTTAAAGTAACCTTTGCATCCTCTGCGTCATACTCGTTTTCAAATACTATATCAGTAAGATTTGTATCGACCAACTCATAATCCGCAATAAGCTGGCGTTCGCCTGTGGTCTGAGCAAGGTCAGTAACAGTAACCTTTATCGTATAAACTGTATCGTCGTAGTCAAAACCGCCAATCTTATTATCACTCAACTCTGAAACGGTGTAATAATATTCTCCTGCCGCTTCAAAGGTTATATCGTCAAATACGATAGAACCATTTGCCATATTCTTAGCAGTTTCATTTGCAGGAAGCGGAGCATTCGGGGTACTGCTATGAGCCTCTATAACAAATTCAAACTCATTGTCATTAAGTGGGCGATCACCCTTAATTTTCTTTTCACCTGTAACAGTAACATCTACTGAACTTGAAGGTACAAAAGTATTTGTGAAAACGGGGTTGCTGTTTTCAAATTGTCCGCCTTGCACTTGAGTGATAGCAGGTGTTGCCGTTGTGGTGCCGTCGCCATTATCCTTAATTGTAACATCCACTTTATATACTGCTGTATCATAATCAATATTCGGGTTGCCAGTGTTTATTTCAACAAGGTAATAGGTATATACCGCACCCTCCATTGTAGCGCGGTTAGGCGCATAGGTTAAAGTAAACTTCGCATTGCCCGAAGCATCGGTAACAGTGGATCTTAATATCTCGTCAGCTTCTTCATCCACAAACGGATTTGCATTATAAAGCGCAAACTGGAAGCCGTTAAGACGGTAATTACCGTCCTCCATTCTCTTTACAACATTTATTTCAACAGTTGAAGAATCGGTAGGCTGATAAACATTATAAAAGTTTGCCGATACAGTATAATTGTTATTCTCTTTTGTAACAGTGGTATTAGACTCATTATTAACAGCTGTTATTTCAAGGTCGCCGTCCATATCACTGTCCGCAACAACCACCGCAAAGCGACGGTCTGCCGTATCGTAGGTTATACCCTTTTGTCCGCCTGATAATTCAGATATAACATAGTGGTATGTGCCCGCATTTAGATAATCTTCATTTGAAAGAGTCAGGCTATATTTCTTATCAGCGTCATCATTACCGATTGTAAAACTACCAACAGTGCCGAGAACTGCGCCTGAAGAGCTTATGCTTTTTACTTCGAAGCTATAGTTTTCGCCGTCAAGCCATGTAGTACGGTTACCGCTAATTTGCTTAGTAACATTCACCGTTACATCTTCTCCATCAGTAGCAACAGGGTTATAGGTATTAACTATAAGCGCCTGATAGCTACCTTCAGCATCAATAATACCTTGCATAGAGCTTCTTGCGGCATTGAAGGTAAAGCCTGTAGGAACATCGGTTTCCACTACCGAGTATTTGGTTCCTTCGTCAAGACCTCTCACAACAACGGATTCGCCCTCTTTGAGTGATACGGTAAACTTACCTTCGCTTGATGTGGTAACCGTGCCTGTTGTTGCCTCAAAAGTGTCGTTAATTGGAACACCTGAAGCGTCAGTCAAAGTAACTTCAGCGGTGAAGGTAATATCGTCACTGATATCAACCTCGTTATTGTTTTGGTCAATCACCTTTTTGGTGATAACAAGGTCACCCTCGCCCACAGCGGTATTGACAAAATCAACATCGTCAATAAAGTGTGCAGTTACAGTACCTGTTGCAAAAGTACCTTTGGAAGCACCGTTTACATGAACTGATTTAACCTTATAATCCGAATTACTGGAAACTTCTTCAATAGTATAGGTGGCACCCGTAGGAATACCTGTAAGCCATAAGGTTTGGTCCCTCGAAAGATTTGCAACATAGGTACCTGAATTGGAAAGTTGTATTTTTGTAGGATTGCCTGTAGGTACTACATCAAGATCAGTAATGTAGCCATCTAGCGTACCTGTGTATGCCGAGCTGCCTTCCGCATTAAGAACAGTTATATTGAAACTAAAATCATCCGATGTTCCCGTTTCATAAACATCAACAGTTTTAGAAAGCTTAATACCCTGTGCAGGGGTCACTTCCAACAAACCGTTGTTACCAAGGTTCATATCAACATAGAAAAGATTATTTTGCTCGGTAAGATATGGGTGGAATACCATTAGGGCGGATTTTGTATCAATGCTGTCGGTAGTACTCTTTTTCTCGTCATACATTGTAAGTTCTCGTGCAGGAGTACCCTTAGGAACCACATAAGCGCCCGTGTGTTCGTGCGTAAGGGTTTCAAAATCATCCTTCCATACAGCCGCACCGATAGACGCCGCCGACATTTTTTCATAGAGGAATATGGGTTTTTTCTCTGAATTTTCCGTAAATATAAAACGACGGTGGTAATATTCTTTGCTTGTATCAAGTTCGCCGTTTATACCTTCGTTATTTTTAACCAAAACATAATCGTCATCTACGAGCTTATAAACTGCCGAATCGAAGGTGTAATAAAAACGCTCGTTTTCCTTTGAAGGTGTAAACTCTGCAAGGGAGGTAATGTGCTTATCGTGTGACAACACGGGGTCAATGTTAAAATAGTTAGTCCAAAACTGTCTTGTAACACCATCAGAAGCGATATGCTTACTGTCGGTAATACTTGCAATATTAAACTCATTTAGGTCAGCGCACAGACCGCTTTCAAACACAAGACGAACGGGTGAAATATCATCGGCATTTTCAACCGAAATTTCAACATTTCTCGCTTCTTCAACATTTGTTCCCTCAAGACTTATAAGATAAGTTATCATTGGAACAAGAGCGGCGGGTATTTTCCACAACAATGTTTGCTCACCTGTAGCAATATTTGTGCGAACCTGAACCGACATATACATCATATCAGAATTCTTGATACTACCCGTGGTTTCACCTAAAAAGCCGTAGGATTTAATCTTATATACCGCATCAGTCGGTGCGGCTGCATTGGAATTTTCATCCCAAAAG
>JAZNLE010000098.1:0-6827 GCA_045578885.1 Acutalibacteraceae bacterium
TCGGTATCAGTAAAGGTAACCTTACCGCCGAGCAGTGCCATAAGCTCGCCCTGTTTGATTTTGAAGCCATCAAAATCAGCATCGCGTGCGGCAAAGGTAATCTGACCTGTTGCAATTCGCTCGGTTGCTTTCTGCATTTCGATAGCGTTTGCGTTATCGTCACTTTCAGGGTCGAAAGAAAGCATTGCGGTGATACCCTGCGGAATGGTTCTTGTGTGGATAACAATAACCTTACGGGTGCTAATCGGGATTGCCTGTTCAGCCGCCATGATGATATTTTTATTATTAGGCAAAACAAAAACTGTCTCAGCGGGTGTTGCCTCAATAGCCTTTAAGATATCATCGGTGCTCGGGTTCATTGTCTGTCCGCCCGAAACGATAGTATCAACACCTAAATCGCGGAAAAGTTCTGCCAATCCCTCACCCGCGCAAACCGATACAAAACCGAACGGCTTTGTAGGTTCTACAGGGGTAAATGTTTCAGTTCTATCTGCACTTTTTGCGGGCTTCTTTTTAGCATTTTGTGCATCGTGCTTTGCCTTTTCGTGCTGGTCGCGCATATTCTCAATCTTAAGATTTATAAGCGAACCAAAGGTAAGACCGCTCTCAATAGCGTTACCAGGATGGTCGGTATGAACGTGAACCTTTATAATCTCTTCATCGTCAACCACAACAACACAGTCGCCGATAGTCTCAAGGAACATTCTTAATTCGTTAGGTTCCTTTTCGCACTCGGGGTTGCGATTTACGATAAATTCTGTGCAGTAAGTAAAGGTGATTTCAGTTTCAAATTCACCTGCAGCATTGAAGCTATCGCTTTCGCCCTCATCTTCGGCAGCAGCCGAAGACTCATTCTTTATAATAACGCCGTCCTTGAATACCGAAAGCATACCCTCAAGGATAATTACAAAACCGCGTCCACCTGCGTCAACAACGCCTGCCTTTTTAAGAACGGGAAGTAATTCTGGGGTTTCGTCAAGCGCTTTCTTTGCGCCCTCGATAGCGTATTCAAAAATCGCAAGCTCGTCTTTACCCTGCTCATAAGCTTCCTTAGCATATTCACTCGCAACTCTTGCTACGGTTAAAATTGTACCCTCTGTAGGCTTCATAACAGCCTTGTAAGCCGCTTCAACACCGTAAACAAAAGCGTTTGTGATATTTTCGGGTGTTACAAATTCGTCGTTACCGATACCCTTTGCAAAGCCTCTGAAAAGTAAGGAAGTAATAACTCCTGAGTTGCCTCTCGCACCTCTAAGCAGTGCCGAAGAATTAACAGATGCTACTTTGCCAGCAGTTTCGCCGCTTAATTTCTCAAGCTCGCGAGCCGCATTCGAAAGTGTCATAGACATATTTGTACCGGTATCACCGTCAGGCACGGGGAAAATATTAAGGTCATCCACAGCCTTACGATGATTGCTTATACTATTCGCTGCAGAAATCCATGCGTCACGCAAAATATCGCCGTTTATCAAAATCTTACACTCCTTTTGACAGTATATAATTACTCTTTAATACCGTCAACTTTAACGGTTACTTTATTTACTTCAATACCTGTTGCTTCTTTTACCACATATTTAACCTTTTCGGTAATGCTCTGTGCGATAGCACTGATATTCATACCAAAAGTTACAACAATATGAAGCTCGACTTCAACAGAATCGGAATTGCCGATAACCTTAATGCCGGTATCAATCTGCTCTTCCTTTGAAAAAATATTAAATATTTTTTGTTTTGAGTTGCTTGGAACCATACCTACAACGCCAAAGCAGGAAGTAACTTCATTGCCGATAAGCTTTGAAAGATAAGCTTCGCTTAAGTTAATTTTACCCAATCTGGTTTCATAAGCTATCATAAAAACACTCCTCAATCTTCTTTAATTTTATATGATTCAATCGAAAAGTAAATATCACTCAGCGAAGAGTTATTCACATTTTCGATATTTTCATTGGAGAACAGAACTCCGAGACGGTAGCAAACAGGGATAATAGGCATATCGCTTTGAAGAGTTACCGCCACATCGTTTATGGAATTTTTGCCCTTGTAAAAACCTTTTATAACCTTTTCACAATCGAGTTTAGTTGTGGTTTCGGTTTCTTTTTCAGTTTCTTCTTTAATTTCTTCTTCGGTTTCTTTCTCGGTTTCGTTCTTTGCTTTAACCATCTTTAGACCGTACGCTGCCGAACCGCCCGAAGACACAAGCTCCGAAAAATCCATATTTTCGGTTATCTTAACTTCGCCTAAATATAAATCAAACTCTCCGTTTTTAAGTTTTCGCTTATATTCTTTATAAGAAGTTTTCACAACCGTTACTATAATACCGCATTCTTTAAGCTGTTTTTTAATAAGGTTTGCCGTATTAACACGCGCCGTATTTTCCTTATTAACAAGCAGAGAAAAGCGCAATGGGCTGTTGCCTTTTCTACGGCAACCGTCCTTATCTAACTCATTATACCCTATTTTTTCTAAATTCTCAACAGTTATTTGCAAATTCTGAGTAATTTGTATATTTTGAAGTGATTTTGTTTCTTCCCAGACGGGATTAAAAAAGCCTGTTGCGGCAAGAGCGTTGTCATAAAAAGCGTCCTTACAAATCTTTTGGCGGTCAAGCGCACTTGAGATTGCCTGTCTTACTTCATTAACTGCCAATTTGCCATTTTTGTGATTAACGCCGATATATACAAGATTATTAAGATTGATATTCGTTTTAGTGCCGCTCATTCGAAGGATAGTACCGTCGGAAATATCGCTGTAATAAATATCTGTAGCGCCAATTTCCACAAAGTGCGAAATTGATTCGTTATCAGGCGCATTTATTAAGGTTATCTTTTTAACGCTTCCCTTTTTGCCATTGTAGTTTTTATTCTGTAAAAGCTGACCTTTTTGGGTGTCAACCTTATATCTACCCGAGCCAACGGGCGGAAACCTAACGCTGTCAGAGTCTTTCTTTTTATCACTGTTTTCCTTAATTATCGGAAAATCGAGGACATTCGCAAAATACGGATCTCTTTTCTTAAGTTCAAAAACAACCGTCGCGCTGTCCTTGGCATAAACCGATTCTACTGAATACAACTTATATTTATAGGAAGACGAAGAATCTTTGGCAAGCTTGTATGAATATATAACATCGTCAGAGGTAAGTCGGCTACCGTCAGAAAACTTGATATCATTAAGTTTCACTGTACAGACATCTTTTGACACCTTGACACTGCTTGCGATACTGTTATGTGGTTTGAACTCGTCGTCGAGTTTTATGAGCGGTTCATACAAAAGCTTGCAAAGTTGACGGTTTATTTCGGTCTTAGCATCATAAGGGTTAAAACTATCAGATGCCGAATATAAAAGCATCATTGAATTTTTATAACCCTTTTCCACTTGCTGTACAGGCGCTTCGGACGAAGTGATTTCATTGTCCTTACAGCCGCAAAGCGAGAAAAGAAAAACCAATATCAAAATCACTGATATAAATTTTTTCATTATATTTTCCATTCTATCTATAAATTCTTTCGATTTTTACTGTCTTGCCTGTATTATCGTCAATTTCAAAAATACAGCCGTTTAGCATACATTCTCCGTCTGCGAGGGCAAATTTTGACATATCGTTAGACCTTAATCTGTTAATTATTATATCCTTGCGAACCCCCAAAACCGAATCTTTGGGGCCTGTCATTCCAAGGTCGGTAATATAGCCGGTGCCGTTTTCCAAAATCTGCTCATCAGCAGTCTGCACATGGGTATGAGTGCCGAAAAAGGCAGAAACCTTACCGTCAAGATAAAACCCTAAGGCGCGTTTTTCACTTGTAGCTTCGGCGTGAAAATCGACAACGATAATCTTAGCGCCGTCATTCTTCGCCTTTTTTATAAGCTCGTCTGCGGCGGCAAATGGACAATCAGCGCCCAATCTTTCGAGATATATCTTACCGCTCAAATTTATAACCGCAACCTGTGTTTTGCCGAAATCGACAACGCAGTATCCCTTGCCGTTTTGTGCTTCGCTTAAGTTATGCGGACGCAGAACAAACTCGTTTTGGTCGAGATAATCGTAAACTTCAGCGCGTCTTAACGAATGGTTACCGCCTGTCAGCACATCTGCACCGAGGTTTAAAAGATAATCCGCGCTATCGGGGGTGATACCGTTACCATCAGCCGAGTTTTCGCCGTTGATTATAACCATATCGATTTTCTTTTCGCGTTTTAAAGCAGGTAAAATCTTATAAACATATTCACAGCCGATAGAACCGCAAACATCGCCTACAGCTAATATTCTCATTTTACCCACCTCCAAAAACACATATATATTTATGATACCATATCTCAAATAAAAACACAATAAAAAAATCCTGCCAACAGGCAGGATTTTAAATTTTTATATTGAGTTCGCTCATTTTTCCTCGTATAACATCATACACTTCGTCCACGTCTTCAATATCGAGAACCGCCTTTTCAAAAGGACAAATCCCGTCACCTTTTCTATTGATAATATTTTCTACCAATTCCATAAACTTAGTTTCAATATTATAACGCTCCAAAACTTCTAAAGCGGACTTACTAATTATATTAGCATATACCGCTTTAACACCGAGCAGTACATACAAAAACGCGGTCGCTTTTCCGACTACCTTGTCAGCGGCAGAATAGCCGCTATAATCTTTTTGGCTCTCCCGAAAACTCACAAGCGGTTTTACGCCGCGCTCCGCCGAGGTGAAAACCTCCTCGCCCTTTACCAAAACACAGGTGTAACCGCCGCCAAGTAAAAGTTCTTTAGCTTTTATAAAATCTTTATTCATCTTTTTTACACTTTTCTTCAAATTCGTTTGCGACATCTTCTAACAACTGTCTTATAGGCAAATGCTGTGGGCAAGCGCTCTCACATTTTCCGCACTTTATACAATCACTGGCTTTACCGCCTTTTTTAGTATGAATACCATAATAAAAATTTGTGTTCCAGTTATTAAATGCTTTTTTACCGTTCATACAAGCGAAAAGATCAGGAATCGGAATATTCTTTGGGCATCCGTCGACACAGTATTTACAGGCGGTACACTGAATCAGATTTTGCGAATGTAAGATTTCGCGAACCTTATTGATAGCCTCATGTTCGGTTTCACCCAAAGGAACGAAATCCTTCATATAACCGATATTATCAAGCATCATTTCCATATTGCCCATACCCGAAAGCACCATTATTACACCCTCAGCGCTTGCGGCAAAGCGAATAGCATAGCTTGCATTTGAGCCGCCGTTCAGTTCGTCAAAAACACGCTGTGCCTCCTGTGGCAAGTTGACAAGGCTTCCACCCTTGACAGGCTCCATAACAATTATAGGCTTGTTATATTTTCGGCAAACCTCATAAACCTTGCGCGCCTGCACCGATTCGTCCTCATAGTCGGCATAATTAAATTGAATCTGCACAACCTCTATCTGCGGATATTCCTTAAGTATTTCCTCTAAAACCTCCGCCTTATCGTGAAAAGACAAACCAAAATGCTTAATTTTACCCTCGGCTAAAAACTCAAGCGCAGTTTCATAAGCGCGACACTTTTTATATTTTTGGAAAAGTTCCTTGGTCTGCGCGTGCATCAAGTAAAAATCAAAATACTCCACACCGCAAGCTTCGAGCTGACTTTCAAACAAAGGGCGAATATCTTCTTGCTTTGTGAATGTATGATTAGAAAGCTTGTTTGTAAGGATAAAACTCTCCCTCGGGTAACGGGAAACAAGACAATCGCGCAGAGCGGTTTCACTCTTTCCGCTAAGATATCCGCGCGCCGTATCGAAATAATTAAACCCTGCGTCCATAAAGGTATCAATCATTTGAGAAAAAATTTCATAGTCGACCTCCGCGTCTTTCATGGGCAGACGCATACAGCCAAAGCCAAAATTCTTTTTTATATTGCAAAATTTCTCCATAATTACTCCTTAATAAACCTATCTTTAAAACAATTATACATTTTTACAATTATCTTGTCAACACGAAGCAAAAAAGCCCACCCCGAAGGGTAGGCTTAATGTTTAATCTGTTATTAGATTTCAGCGAAGTACTTAATGGTGCGAACCATCTGGCTTGTATAGCTGTTTTCGTTGTCATACCAAGAAACAACCTGTACTTCATAAAGGTCGTCAGAAACCTTAGATACCATTGTCTGAGTAGCATCGAAGAGTGAGCCGTAACGCATACCGATAACGTCAGAAGAAACGATCTGATCTTCATTGTAACCGAAAGATTCACAAGCAGCAGCCTTCATAGCAGCGTTGATACCTTCCTTAGTTACGTCAGTACCCTTAACAACGGCGGTAAGGATAGTAGTAGAACCGGTCGGAACGGGAACACGCTGAGCAGAACCGATGAGCTTGCCATTGAGTTCAGGAATTACAAGACCGATAGCCTTAGCAGCACCTGTTGAGTTAGGAACGATGTTTGCAGCACCAGCGCGTGCACGGCGAAGGTCACCCTTTCTGTGAGGACCGTCTAGAATCATCTGGTCGCCTGTGTAAGCGTGGATAGTGCTCATGATACCGCTCTGGATAGCAGCATAATCATTAAGAGCCTTAGCCATAGGAGCTAAGCAGTTTGTTGTGCAGGAAGCAGCAGAAATGATGTTGTCTTCTTTGGTAAGAGTATCTTCATTTACGCTGTAAACGATGGTGGGAAGGTCGTTACCCGCGGGAGCAGAAATAACAACTTTCTTAGCGCCTGCATCGATATGAGCCTGGCTCTTTTCCTTTGAGCAGTAGAAACCGGTGCATTCGAGAACTACGTCAACACCGAGTTCGCCCCAAGGAAGATCCTTAGCGTCTTTTTCAGCATAGATTTTGAGAGTTTTGCCATC
>JAZNLE010000099.1:0-7704 GCA_045578885.1 Acutalibacteraceae bacterium
TACTGGTAGGCACACTAAATAATCCTTTTGCTTTGTTAAAGCAATGTGACTGTTTTGTTTTTCCATCACTTTATGAAGCACAAGGTCTTGCAGTTTTAGAAGCGCGTATGGTAGGTTTACCCATTATCGTAAGTAATTATAAGGCTGTAGAATCTGTTCTTATAGACGATAAGCAATACGTAATGAACGGCTTTGAAGCCGAAGATATTTATGACGGTATGATGGCATTCATTAACGGTGAAATCCCAACTGATTACACATTTGATATTGATGAATATAACAAAAAAAGCATTGCAGAGTTTTCAAATCTGTTTGACTAACAAATAAAAACTCCCTCTATGGTATTAATTTGTTTACCATAGAGGGAATTTTATTTTATATAGTGATTTTTAATGTCTGCACGCAGATTTATTTTGTTCGTTTCCAATGGTAATAACCATTTTGGTCGAAATCAGATTCGCCTGTAATACTCCAGAACATTGGAAAACTAATTGCACTTATACGGTTTGTCAGAATGTCAAATGAAGCAATGTATTTACTTTCGGTTACAATATTACCAACCGCAAAATCTATACTGGCAGGCGCACCCGACACAGGAGTGGCAGTTATGCTGTAATTATTTCCCGTCAATATCTTATGCTCCGAAATATCAATCGTAGTTGTATGTACTGTATTCGCCTCGAAATCTTTGACTGAACATTTATTAGCTATTGTTTTAATTACAGTTTGTCTTTCCCACGTACCGCCGAAAAGAACCGATGGGCTGGTTTTGCTATCCGCTGTCAGATAAACACTACCCACAGGATAAATACTTTGCCAGGAGTTGCTAATCGCACCTTGCAAATCACTTACAAATACATCTACTTGAGATTTTTGATAATATTGCGTCAAATCAACCTCAATAGGCTTTGTAGCTATATATTCCCATTTATCCTCCGCCCAAATATACTCGTCGAAAAGATTTCGTTCCTGTGATGTGTCACTGGGCACAAGATAAATTTTATTAGCAAGTCCCGTTGTGGGCAAGGCATCGACAACCTTTATAAAATCAAAGGTTGCTATTTCATCATCGACATACTGTTTTGTTGCAACTGTATTGTCTGTTGGGTTAGCACCCATCGACATAACCTCAGCGTGTCCGTCTTTGAACACCTCAAAGGCGTTTGAACGGTTTTCATCAGTTCCATTACCCACCTCAAAAATAGTATTCTCTTTATTTTCGTTGTGATGTCCGACTACAAATTGTCCCTCCTGACTCGCTTCAGTGTTCATACCGCTCGCGTGCGAGAATTTCCCAGTTGCACTGTTGTTTTCATAATCATTAAAAATCTCACCGCCTTGCTCGGTTTTTACACCAATGCTGTCACCTTTGTCTCCTTTATCACCCTTATCGCCCTTTTCCCCATTAAAGAGTCCGTTATCAGCATCAATACGTACTGATTGGGCAAGTTCTTTAGTTTCTAAAACAAGAGCAACAAGCTGGCTGTATTCGTTTGGAGTAGGTTCCGAGGGTTGATCCCCTAAAGCATAACCGCTTCTAAAAACTCTGATGTTTTCCTGCGTACTGGTGGCAAGACTGTCACTGCACACCCCGAATACCGATAGAGTAAAATACTCTCCCTTTAACACCTCAGAGGGTATATAACATTCGTCTTCCGACACGCATAATTTATTTTTGCCGTCCAACAAAATGTTAATGGGCTCTACGCCCTCTGCAGCAAACACTGCAGTTTTTTGATAATTTTTCCAATTATCACCAAATAAAAATTTGACCTTTTCGTGTTTGACGCTGTCTGAAACCGCATTTGCGAAAGTATCGTTTCGGACGGTCAACACATTGTTTGAGTGTACTTCTACACTAATCATAAAAATTACCTCCTTAATTTTTATACTTCTATTATCCACAAAATGACCCCGACATTCCCCGACATCTTTTAATTTTTGCGAAAAATTTTTAAAAAAATAAGACTGTTTCGCTTAATTATAAGCAAAACAGCCTTTAAATTTTAATATTTATCCAAATCTTTTACGCCATGGATTTTTACAAATCAAACAAATTGCAGTTCCCAAAGCCGCGATTACAAGCCAACTTAAAAGTGTAAAAGTCCAACCAAACTTCTCAGACAACAACGCCATACCGTAGGTCGAAATCGCACTGCCTACGTATGTGCAACTATTCATAATACCCGATATGGTTGACACCTTCCCGCTTTTTTTGAAAAATTGTGGTATCATACAAATAAGCATAAGATTGACACCGTGCATACAGCCCGTAAGCACCGATGTAAGCACAACCGAAGCTATAACACTTTTTCCCGTAAGAAGATATATCGCCACAGCCGAAACCGCACTCATACCAAAAAATAATCCCGCACAGGAAACTGGATTTGTAACCCATTTCATATATACTTTTGTCGCATATTGTACAAAAAACACGCTGAAAACAGGAAGCACCACACCTGTTAAAATTGAAATTTCATTACCTAGCTTATAGGTTTCCGAAATATATGAAGGCATCCAAGTAGTAATACCGTCACGAAGCATACCCTGAAATATAATCGCTATCATAATAAAAATCATAAGAGGGGTAAGCAAAGCGTATTTCTTATCAGTGGAGGCCTCTTGCTTATCCACTTGATTTCTCTGCACTCCGACATCATATGAAAATTTATTCCATATAACAATCGTTACAGCTCCGCATATTGCCGCGAAAATAAAAACCGATTTCCAACCGAAAAATGATATTAAAAGCGGTGAAATTAAATATACAGCAACTGTGCCTAAACTTCCGCCCATTATCACTTTTGAGGTCACCTGTTTATAATATTTCGCCGACAGTAAAGCTGTCATAAGTCTTACAAGCGGCGGCCACATAAAGCTTTGAGCAAAACCGTTTACACACCAAACGCCGAGCATCTGGTAAGGATTTGTGCAAACAGGTATGAGAAAATTCATTAGAACTGTAAGACATAAACCATAGGTTACAAGTCTTTTAGGTGAAACCCTATCACCTATCATACCACTTATAATCTGTCCCACGCCATAAGTTATAAAACTACCCGTAACCGCCATTGAAAGCATACTTTTAGAAAATCCTGTAGCACTTTCCATCTCAACTATAATAGCGCCGTAATTAATACGCGTTATATAGCTTACCATATATGTAAAAGCAAAAAGGAGTGATAGGGAATTTATCATTTTTTTTCGTATAAATTTTTCCATTCTAAATATCTCCGTTTATATAAATTTTAATACCGTTTTCTTTATATAACTCCTTCAATTCGTAAGGCAAATCGGAGTCAGTTATATAAATATAATCGTTTTGCATATCTGCAAGTTTCAGAAGTGCGGTCTTTTCAAATTTACTACTATCAACCAATACAAAAATTTCACCCGAATTAGCAAGCAATGCCTTTTGATTTTCATAAAACTCCTGACGATAATCGCATATACCGTGTTCAAGCGATACCGCACTTGTGAAAATAAAGGCTTTTTCTGCATGAATGCTTGATAATGTGTTAAGAACCACCGGGCCGTAAAAGGTATTTTCACCCTTCATAAAATGCCCACCGCACAAAATCACCGAAAACTCTTTATGAGAATTTAATATGTTGAAAACATCCAGTGAATATGTGATTACGGTTAGTTTTGTGAATTTTTCCTTTAGTGCTTCGGCAAAAAATATTGCCGTACTGCCCGAATCCACCGCGATTATATCTCCCTCGTTTATAAACTCGCACGCTTTAAGTGATAATTCACGCTTTTGTGGACTATGCTCCTGATTTCGTTCTGTAAGGTTTGAAAAATGCTTCATTTCATTTTTCACAACCGCTCCCCCGTGAACACGGGTGAGAAGTCCGCCACTTTCCATTTCGAGCAAATCGCGACGGACAGTTTCTATAGAAACTCCGAATTTTTCTACTAAATTTGCTACTGTAACTGCATTGTTTTTAAGTATAAGCTCGTAGATTTTATCTCGTCTTTCTTTCGCAAACAATTCCACACACCTCCAACAACTTCCACATAATACCACACAAAGTCGTCATTGTCAAGCATAAAAAAATACCGCCGATAAAAATCAGCGGTATTCCTTTTTTATATACTTATTTCGTACCAAAGAGTCGGTCACCTGCGTCACCAAGACCTGGCAAGATATATCCGTTTTCGTTAAGGCATCTATCTAAAGTAGAAACATAGATATGCACATCAGGATGAGCCTCTGCTACTTTGGTTACACCCTCAGGTGCGCCAATAACAGCCATAAACTTAATGTCCTTACAGCCACGTTTTTTAAGCTGAGATATTGCATCGCAAGCGCTTCCGCCTGTAGCTAACATCGGGTCAACTATAAGCACAAGCTTATCTTCGATACCGTCAGGAAGCTTGCAGTAGTATTCCATCGGTTCCAATGTTTCTTCGTTACGGCAAAGACCAATATGCCCCACCCTTGCTGACGGGAAAAGCACATGAACGCCGTTTACCATACCAAGCCCTGCTCTGAGAATCGGAACAATAACAATTGCGTTATCCTTTACCATTTCCTGTTGGCAGGTTTCAAGCGGAGTTTTAACCTCGCACTGAACTGTCGGTACACCCTCACGCAAGCATTCAAAGGTCATAAGCGTCGTTATTTCTTCAATAAGCTCGCGAAATTCCTTCATGCTTGTTTTTTCATTTCTTAAAATCGCAATCTTGTGATTTATAAGAGGGTGATTAAAAATTGTTACATTGTCATAGTTTTTCATTTAAGAATTACTCCTCGTTCTTTTTCTTAGCGTGAAGAACAATGTTTACAATAATACCAAGGATAAGTGAGCAAGCAATAGCAGTAATGGTAACCTTACCGATTGCCATAGCCATACCGCCTATACCGGGAATTAAAATTGCAGAAACGGTAAAGAGGTTTGCATTATCTTCAAGATCAACCTTCTGAATCATCTTAAGACCAGAAACTGCAATAAAGCCGTAAAGTGTGATGCAAACACCACCCATTATGCAACCTGGAATAGAATCAAGGAATGCAACAAAGGGAGAAACAAAAGAAATCAAAACTGCCATAATAGCAGTGGTGGTGATAGTAGCAACAGAAGCATTTCTGGTAATTGCTACGCAGCCTACAGATTCGCCATAGGTGGTATTGGGGCATCCGCCGAAGAATGCGCCTACCATTGAGCCTACACCGTCACCAAGAAGTGTGCGGTGAAGTCCGGGTTCTTCGAGAAGGTCGCTACCGATAATAGAAGAAAGATTCTTGTGGTCGGCGATATGCTCTGCAAATACAACGAGTGCTACAGGGATATAAGCCACTGCAACGGTTGCGAGATAAGGAGTATTAAATTCTTTAACACCCTCAAATGCTTTTATAAATGAAAACTCAGGAACTGCAAGGAAGGTTTTTAAACCTACGCCGTCTGCAACGAGTGCCTGGAAAGGCGCAAAATCGATAATCTTAAGCGCATCATTACCCGTAGCATAACCGATAGCAGTAAAGATTATACCAACAACATAGCCTGCAAGAATACCAATAATAAAGGGAATAAGCTTTGTCATCTTTTTGCCGTAGGTAGAGCAAAGAATTACTACAAACAAGGTAACCATAGCGCAGATAAAGGATACCCAACTAAAGCCGCCCATAATGAACGCGCCATTGCTGTCCTGTGCGCCGTAAGAGAATACGTCCTTAATTGCTGCACCTGCCAATGAAAGACCGATAAGAGCAACTGTAGGACCAATAACAACAGCAGGCATAAGTTTGTTTATCCACTTAACGCCTACAAGTTTAACGATAATTGCTATAACAACATAAACAAGACCTGCAAATACTGCACCGAGGATTATGCCAAGATAACCGAGAGAAGCAGAAGTAGCACCTGCGAATGCTGCAGCCATAGAGCCAATAAATGCGAATGACGAGCCGAGGAATACAGGACTGCGGAATTTTGTGAACAACTGATACACTACTGTACCGACGCCTGCGCCAAAGAGTGCCGCAGAAGCGCTCATTCCGTTACCTACGATAGCAGGTACCGCAATTGTTGCCGCCATGATAGCCAGTAACTGCTGAATAGCAAAAACAATTAACTGGCCAAACTTTGGTTTGTCGTGAATGCCGTAAACTAATTTGTTTTCCATAAGAATCCCTCCAAAAAATAATAATTTCAAAAGCAAATAAATTCGCCCTTATCTGACATTTTACCACAATATATTGTGTTTTGCAACCATATTCTTATATTTTCTGCACTATTTTTCAACTTTATGCATTTTGCTTAATTTATACCCTGAATTTTGGTAAAACAAAAAAACTGTGTTGAGACGCATCCTGTAAGGGAGTGTGACTCAACACAATCATTTTGCTTTATTTTATTATTATTTCATTAAGTGGGCGTTTGGGAACATTGAGAGTTTCACCATCAAGATAATACTTAACATCGCCGTTCTTCATTTCGACTGCGGTTGGTGTTTCTGCGGGATAGCCAAGCGCTACAACGCAGGAGATTTCCAAATTTTCAGGCAACTTCAAAAGCCTTTTAAGTCGCGGTCTTTCAACCGAGCCGAGCCAACAACTGCCAACACCGTCAGCCAAAGCGGTTAAAATAATATTTTCCACCGCCGCGCCGACATCCATATCGAAATTGGCTTTACTTATGCCATTATCAACACATACAACTATATACCCCGTTGGGCGCTCGTTTTCTTTAGGGTTATATTCACCCTTTAGATATCCTGCCCATTTGAGCGTTTCGAAAACCTTGTCGGTCATATCCTTACCTGTTACAACCGCATATTTAAGCGGTTGAAGATTTGCGGCGCTCGGTGCTATACGAGCCGCATTTATATAACCCTTTAATTGTTCATCAGTCAAGGGCTTTTGCTGAAATTTTCTAATAGTGCGCCTTTTTAGTATGAGTTCATTTATATCCACAACTGATACCACCTTTTATACTTTATATATAGAATTATATCATATACACCCGAAAACCGCAACACACCTATATAAAAAATGATTGTATTTTCAAGCATTTAATGATATACTTTAACCAGAGCAAATGCTCAATAATTTTTAGGGGAACAAAAAATGAAATGTACTAACTGCGGTTACGAAAACCAACAATATTTTGCATGCTGTCCCTATTGCGGAAGGCCAACCCAAACAGATGTTGTAAGCCTTAACCCTGCGGGAGATAAAATCTTATGCGCATTAAAGGATAAGCTTTTCCTTGTTATCTGCATACTTTCAAGTGTTTCCTGCTTGCTTTCTTTAAAAGGCGGCATACCTGTTATGAATGTACTGTTTACAATCTTTTTATGGATGACATTTGCTAGTAGTTCTAAAGATAATGCCGACTATAGATACCTGCGTTGTTTGAGCGGCACCGTTTATGCGAATTATATTATCGTCTATGTAGCGCTCGGCCTTTTCCTAGTTGCAGGTATTTTCCTTTCCACAATTATTTCTGCTATTTCTGCAAACCCTGCTCTTATCGAAGAAATCGCGTTAGAGCTCACAGCTGAAGAACAAGCTTTAATGTATGTTTTAAAAGACATTTTATTGGCTTCGGGTTGGGTTGTAATGCTGATTGTTATAGCCATTGTTGCCGCCGGTTTGCTTATTAACATCTTTGGCGTTCGCAAAATACATCGCTTCGCGCAATCTGTTTATCAAAGCGTAGATATGTGTACATTGAACATAAGATATGCAAGAGC
>JAZNLE010000100.1:0-4629 GCA_045578885.1 Acutalibacteraceae bacterium
GACAAGCACGATACTATCGGTATTGATGCTGTTGCTATGTGTGTTAATGATATTATTTGTTGCGGTGCAAAGCCGTTATTCTTCCTTGACTATATCGCTTGCGGTAAGAACATCCCCGAAAAGATTGCAGAAATTGTCGGCGGTGTAGCCGAGGGTTGTGTTCAATCAGGTGCGGCTTTAATCGGCGGCGAAACTGCAGAACACCCTGGTATGATGCCCGTTGACGATTATGACCTTGCAGGCTTTGCAGTAGGTATTGTTGATAAGAAAAAAATCCTTGATAACACCACTATGGAAGAAGACGATGTTGTTATCGCTCTCCCCTCAAGCGGTGTTCATTCTAACGGTTTCTCCTTGGTTCGCAAGGTTTTCGATGTTGAAAACTGCGACCTTAATAAGACATATGAGGAACTCGGCGGTAAATCTTTGGGTGAAACGCTTTTAACCCCCACCAAGATTTATGTAAAACCCGTTTTAGCGCTTTTGGAAAGCGTTAAGGTTCGCGCTATTTCTCATATCACAGGCGGCGGCTTCTATGAAAACATTCCGAGAAGCTTGCCAGAAGGCTTCGGCGCAGAAATTATTAAAGAAAACATTCGTGTATTACCTATCTTTGACCTGCTTCAAAAAACAGGTAACATCCCTGAAAGAGATATGTATAACACATATAATATGGGTGTTGGTATGAGCATTGTTGTAGCAAAGGCTGATGCCGATAAAGCTTTGGAAATTCTTAAAGCCAACGGCGAAGATGCTTATATAATAGGTAAGATTGTTAAATCCGACACAAAAATCACAATTATTTAAGGTGTATTATGAAAACTAACATTGCAGTTTTAGTTTCGGGCGGCGGCACAAATTTACAAGCGCTTATCAACGCCCAGTCAAGCGGTATTATAAACTCGGGCGAAATTAAGCTTGTAATTTCCAATAACCCCGACGCTTTTGCGTTAAAGCGCGCAGAAAAAGCAAACATAAACACTTGTGTTTGCAATAAAAAGGAATTAGGCGATAAATTCGAAGACGCTCTTATCGAAACATTGGAAAATAACAATATCCAAATTATCGTTTTAGCAGGCTTTATGTGTATTTTAAGCGAGAGATTCACCTCCCGCTTTGCTGACCGCATTATAAATGTTCACCCCTCCCTTATCCCCTCTTTCTGCGGAAAGGGCTTTTACGGACTTCGCGTTCACGAAGCCGCCTTGGAATATGGAGTTAAGGTCACGGGTGCAACGGTGCATTTTGTAAATGAAATTCCCGACGGTGGAAAAATAATAATGCAAAAGGCTGTATACATAAACGACGGCGATACTCCCGAAACTCTGCAAAAACGCGTTATGCAAGAGGCTGAATGGAAAATTTTACCTGAGGCCGTTGAAAAGGTTTGTAAGGAACTAATCTAACAATACAAGGAGAACATAAAATGGAAATCAAGACTATTGAAAAAGAACTTAATTCCTTGGCTTATCACGGCAGAGGTATAATTATAGGTAAAAGTGCATACGGTAAAAAAGCAGTTACCGCTTACTTTATTATGGGCAGAAGCGAAAACAGCCGTAACCGCGTTTTTGTTGAAGACGGCGAAGGCATCAGAACTCAGGCTTTTGACGAGTCCAAAATGACCGACCCACACCTTATTATATATGCACCTGTCAGAGTCCTCGGAAACAAGACTATCGTTACCAACGGCGACCAGACCGATACTATATATGAGCTTATGGACAGACAGATGACCTTTGAACAGGCTCTCAGAACTCGCGAATTTGAAGACGATGCTCCCAACTTCACACCCCGTATTTCAGGTATTATCCGTCTTGAAAACGGCGATATGAATTACGCTATGTCTATCCTTAAATCTGCCGACGGTGACGGATCTTCCTGTCAGAGATACACCTTTGCTTACAGTAATCCGTTACCGAGTAAAGCAAAGTTTATCCACACCTATAAGTGTGACGGCAATCCCCTTCCGAGCTTTGAGGGCGAACCCAAAACTCTCGAGCTTCCCGATTGCGATATTGATACACTTACCGATTTAATCTGGAAAAATCTTAACGAAGACAATAAGGTATCCCTCTTCGTAAGATATATTGACCTTGAAAGCGGTAAATACGAGTCAAGAATTGTTAACAAAAACAAATAAGGAGTTATAAAATGAAAGAATTTGAACTCAAATATGGTTGTAACCCCAACCAAAAACCCTCCAAAATTTATATGGCCAACGGCAGCGAATTACCGATAGAAATTCTTTGCGGCAGACCTGGTTACATCAACTTCCTAGACGCATTTAACTCTTGGCAGTTAGTTAAGGAACTCAAAGAAGCTTTAGGTCTTCCTGCTGTTACTTCCTTTAAGCACGTAAGCCCCACAAGTGCCGCTGTTGGTACAATTCTTCCCGAAAAGCTTAAAAAGGCTTGCTTTGTGGACGATATCGAAGGTCTAGACGATTCACTCTTAGCTTGTGCTTATGCACGCGCTCGCGGTACTGACCGTATGTGCTCTTTTGGTGACTGGGTAGCACTTTCAGATAAATGTGATGTTACTACTGCGCTTTTAATTAAACGTGAGGTTTCGGACGGTGTTATTGCTCCCGATTACGACCCCGAAGCTTTAGAAATCTTAAAATCCAAGCGCAACGGTAATTATAATATCGTTAAAATTGACGAAAACTATATTCCCGCACCTCAGGAAACAAAACAGGTTTACGGTATCACCTTCGAGCAGGGCAGAAATAACTTCAAAATTGACGAAGAATTGCTCGGGAACCTTGTTACCGAAAACAAAAATCTTCCCGATACCGCAAAGCGCGATTTGATTATCTCGCTTATAACATTAAAATATACACAGTCTAACTCTGTTTGCTTCGCAGTTGACGGACAGGCTATCGGCGTTGGCGCAGGTCAGCAGTCGCGTATTCACTGCACCCGTCTTGCAGGCAGTAAGGCTGATACTTGGTTCCTTCGTCAGCACGACAAGGTATTAAATCTTCCTTTCAAGGATGATATCGCCCGTCCTACACGCGATAATGTAATTGACGGTTATATCAACCGCAACGAAGAAGATGTATGTGCAGACGGAAACTGGCAGAAATACTTTAAGTCACAGCCTGCACCCCTTACTGATGCCGAAATTAAAGAATATCTCTCGACTATTTCGGGTGTTGCATTAGGCTCTGATGCTTTCTTCCCCTTTGACGATAATATTGAACGCGCTTACCGTAGCGGTGTTTCCTATATTGCAGAACCCGGAGGTTCTATCCGCGACGATGCAGTAATTGAATGCTGTAATAAATACGATATCGCTATGGCATTCACAGGTATGCGTTTATTCCACCACTAATTTTCAGGAGAAAAATAATGAACTTTTTTGAAAATCTAAAAAACTTTGACACAGAAGTCGCTGAAGCCTGCGAAAAAGAACTTAATCGCCAACGCGGTAATATTGAGCTTATTGCAAGTGAAAACATCGTTTCCGAAGCGGTGCTTTTAGCGGCAGGCGGTATTCTTACTAATAAATACGCTGAAGGCTACCCCTCAAAGCGTTACTACGGCGGTTGCCAATGTGTTGATATTGTTGAAGAAATCGCACGCGAACGCGCTAAAAAGGTTTTCGGCTGTAATTTTGCTAATGTTCAGCCCCACAGTGGCGCTAACGCTAACCTTGCGGCTTTCTTTGCTTTAGTTGAGCCTGGTGACACCGTTATGGGTATGAATTTACAGCAAGGCGGCCACCTTTCTCACGGTTCACCAGTTAATATTTCGGGTAAATATTTTAACATCGTTCCTTACGGTGTTAGCAACGAAACCGAAACTATCGACTACGATGAAATGAGAAATATCGCCCTCGAATGTCAGCCGAAACTTATCGTTGTAGGCGCTTCGGCATATTCGCGAGTTATCGACTTTAAGCGTTGCCGCGAAATCGCTGACGAAGTCGGCGCATATTTGATGGTTGATATGGCACACATTGCAGGTCTTATCGCCGCAGGTGTTCACCCGTCCCCCATTCCTTACGCTCATGTTGTTACAACTACCACTCATAAGACCCTTCGCGGTCCGCGTGGCGGTATGATTCTTTGCAACGACGAAGAATTAGCACTTAAAATCAACAAGGCTGTATTCCCCGGTACTCAGGGCGGTCCTTTGATGCACATTATTGCCGCTAAAGCGGTAGCTTTGGGCGAAGCTTTGACACAAGAATACAAGGAGTATCAGACACAGGTTGTTAAAAACGCCGCTGCTTTAGCGCAGGCTCTCACAGATGAAGGCTTCGAGCTTGTATCGGGCGGTACTGATAACCACCTTATGCTTTTGAAACTCGTTAACGAGGGTATCACAGGTAAAGAGCTGGAACACCGCCTTGACGAAGTTCATATCACAGCTAACAAAAATACTATTCCTAATGACCCGCAAAGTCCCTTTGTTACAAGCGGTCTTCGTATCGGTACTCCTGCAGTTACTACACGCGGTTTCAAAGAAGAAGAAATGAAGAAAATCGCTCACTGGATTCGCTTGGTTGTAAGCGATTTTGAAGCAAATAAAGAACAAATTTCAAAAGAAGTTCAAGAATTATGCGCTAAATTCCCCATTTATTAAGGAGTTTCTAAATGAAAATAATGGTTGTAGGTGG
>JAZNLE010000101.1:0-63130 GCA_045578885.1 Acutalibacteraceae bacterium
TCGATACATTCTTTCTTGTATGTACCTGCAACGGGGTGCTGGAAGCGAGTCGGGTTGGTTGAGTTACCTGTGATAGAAACGTCAACGCCTTCCTTGTGCATGATTGCAACGCCTTCACGAACATCATCAGCACCGTAGCAACGAACCTTAGCGCGTTCGCCGTTTGAGTAAGCGGTTTCTTCTACGATTTCAAGTTCGCCGGTGTAGTAGTCAAACTTAGTCTGAACATAGGTAAAGCCGTTAATTCTTGAAATAATTTTAGCGGCGTCTTTACCAAGACCGTTAAGAACAACGCGGAGAGGTTCTTTACGAGCCTTGTTAGCGCTACGAGCCAAACCGATTGCGCCTTCAGCAGCAGCAAAAGATTCGTGACCTGCCAAGAAAGCAAAACACTTGGTTTCCTCGCGGAGAAGCATAGCGCCCAAGTTACCGTGGCCAAGACCTACCTTACGGTCGTCAGCAACAGAACCGGGGATGCAGAAAGACTGAAGACCAACGCCGATTTTTTCAGCAGCTTCAGCAGCCGACTTAACCTCGTCTTTAATCGCGATAGCGCAACCTACAACATAAGCCCAAGCAGCATTTTCAAAACAAATAGGTTGAATACCCTTAACGATGTTATAAGCATCAACGCCCGCTTTGTCGCAAATTTCTTTTGCTTCTTCAATGGAAGAAATGCCGTGCTTTAAAAGTTCAGCGTTGATTTGATTTATTCTTCTATCATAAGATTCAAATAATGCCATTATTCATTTCCTCCTTAATTATTCTTCACGGGGGTCGAGAAGCTTAGCAGCGTCATCAACACGACCGTACTGTCCGCTAGCCTTTTCCAAAGCTTCATTAGCGTCCATACCCTTTTTAATCATATCCATCATTTTGCCGAGGTGAACGAACTTGTAACCGATAATGGTGTCGTTTTCATCAACAGCAATCTTGGTGATATAGCCTTCTGCAAGTTCAAGATAACGGGGGCCCTTTGCAAGAGTAGCATAGGTTGTACCACATTGTGAACGAAGACCCTTACCTAAGTCTTCAAGACCTGCACCAATCGGCAAACCGTCTTCAGAGAAAGCAGTCTGTGTACGACCGTAAACGATTTGCAAGAACAATTCGCGCATAGCGGTGTTGATAGCATCGCATACGAGGTCGGTATTGAGTGCTTCGAGGATGGTCTTACCAACCAAAATTTCAGAAGCCATAGCTGCAGAGTGGGTCATACCCGAGCAACCGATTGTTTCAACCAATGCTTCCTGAATGATACCCTCTTTAACATTGAGAGTGAGTTTGCAGGTGCCTTGTTGAGGTGCGCACCAGCCGATACCGTGGGTAAGGCCGGAAACATCTTTAACTTCCTTAACCTGAACCCATTTTCCCTCTTCCGGAATTGGAGCGGGACCGTGATATGTGCCTTTTGCTAAAGGACACATATTTTCTACTTCATGTGAATAGTTCATATATGTACTCCTTTCGGTTATATAACAACATTATAACAAATATACCTTAAAAACTCAATAGGCTAAATGACAAAATTTTAACTAATTTGCGCAATTATACTGTCGAAATAATCGAAAGTTTCCTGTCTTTCTCTTTCGATTAAATCTTTCTTTTGCGAAAACTCGATTTCCATATTCATAATCTTGAGAATTTCCGACTTCAAAACCTCGTTTCTGCCGAGAGCCAAATTGACAAGCTCTTTTTTCGTTTCGTCCTGTCCATCTGCGGTAAGCTTGTTACAAACCTTTGTAACCTCGACTACACAAATGCCGATAACCTTTGCGGCATATTCCAATTCGTCGTTAATTTTCATTTCACGCTTCTCCGTTTCTGTCGGGATAACTTCCGAGTCGGTTTTCGGCTCACTGTCCACTTCTTCGGGTAAATCAGCTTCGGGTTCTTCTACCGTTTCGGGAATTTCTTCCGCAAGTTCTTCTGCTACCGCCTTTTGCTGTAACTCGGTTTCGAGTTTTTCAATAACAGCCTTATGCTCGTCAATTCTGTCTTCGAGAGTCTTATTTCGATAATAAGCTTTATCGAGCTTTTGATAAAGTTCATAATTTTGGTTCATAAGCGACTTCTTTGTAACCCCTGCAAATGCGGTCTTGCGACGCAAGGGTGATATAATCTTGACAAACAAGCTACATATAATAATCGCCGCCAAAATTCCTGCTGTATCAAGCAAAAAATCCCTGAACTCACAGCTTCTGCCAACTACAAAACGCTGATGGAATTCGTCACCCGCGGCATATACGCACGAAACCGCCGCTGCCCAGAAAATTCGGGCAAAAAAGTGCAGATTGACATAGCTTATAAACGTGAGAAACGCCAAAAAACCTAATACAGCATAGATACCGATATGCGCAGTTTTTCTGACTGTGAATTGCAAAGAAGAAATAAACTCTTCTTTTTCAATTTCCGTCATTTGCTCAAAATCGGGATAAAACTTTTCGGCTATTACTTCTATAACCTGACCGCTCGTCTCGGACGAATTGTCAGCCGTCTGTCCCGAAAAGAAGAAGATAAGTCCCATCCACAAAACAAGTAAAATTATACTGAAAATTCTTAAAAATTTACGCATATAATTTCCCTCCCATATTCAAAGAAAACCGCCACAAATAAAGTGACGGTTTATCTTTTAGCCAACCTTTTTATAGAAATTCATTGGGTTAACCCAACTGCCGTTAACTGCTATACCAAAATGCAGATGCGCGCCTGTTGAACGGCCTGTTGAACCGACATAACCGATAATCTGTCCTTTTTTAACCTTCGATCCCAAAGACACCGAAACGCTTGACATATGGGCATAATACGCCACATAGGTCTTACCGTTTTTAGTACCGTGGTTGATGGTTATATAGTTGCCGTAACCGTTGCCGCAACAAGTTCTTGCGGGTTTTTTACCGTAGTTGTGGCGGCAATTATTCGAATAAGTGGTAACAACACCGTCTGCAATAGCAACGATTTTATCACCCCAACAGTTACCGTTTGCAATATCGATACCGTTATGCGATCTACCCCAACGCCAGCCGTAGTATGAAGAAATACGGTTAACGGTAGGTGTCGGCCATAAGAAGTCCTTACCGTCATACACAACATTTGTGCTGGTATTGCCCGAAGCGCTGAGAATTGCCTGAAGTTCTTTTTGCATCTGCTTTAATTCTTTTTCAACCTCAGCGTTTTCATCCTTGACTTCGTTCTGGTCTTTTCTTATCGAACTGATTACCGACTGAATTTCGCTTTCTTCTTGTGCAAGTTCCGCCTTTTTAGCGGCGATTTTTTCCTTAACAGTAACCTGTTCTTCCAAAAGTTTTTTGTTTTCTTTTTGTTTTTCTTCGATTTTTTTAATTTCAGCTACAAGCTCTTCAATCATCTTCTTATCGTGAGCCGAAACCGAAGCTGTAAGCTGAGATAACTGTAAAAAGTCAGAAAAATCTTCAGCACCAAGCAAAACCTGAATGCTACCGCCCGAATTGCTCATATAAATAGCGCGCAAGCGTTTTTTGAAAGCAAGCTTATCGGCTTCAATCTGCTTTTCATTTTTAGCGATTTCTGCCTTGTTAGCCGCAATTTTGCTGTTTATGGAATTTATCTGGCGGTTACAAGCGTCAATCTGGCTTTGAACATTCGCCATTTTGCGCTCTATAGCAGTTTTAAGCTCGGTTTGTTTATTAATTTTGCCCTGAAGCTGTTTTATTTCAGCCTCAAGTTGTTTTGATTCCTGCTCAAGTTTGCTGATTTCGTTCTGAATTTCTGATTTTGTTGCCGCACCTACATCTGCAGTAAAAATTGCTGTAAGTGTCAACACCAAAGCCATTACAAGACAAACTGTTTTTATCGTTCTTTTATGCATTATAAACTCCTTAGGATTACCTAAATTGCCGCAAATTCGCTTCCCTCTTTACGAAGGTATTTACTGATAATAATTACACTACCAATAACACCCGAAACGATACCGATTGCCACAAAGAGCACCAGTAAAACCCAAGCCATATCGCTAAAGGGTATCACATCGCCAAAGGTTTTGATTATAGTTTCGGTAGCGATACGGTAGCAGAAATACAGCAACCCTTCTGCCAAAAGCGCTGAAATTATGCCTATAAGCATTCCCTCTACAACAAAGGGGATTCTTACAAAAGAGTCGGTAGCACCAACCGCTTTCATTATGCTGATTTCAAGCTTTCTTGTATACATTGTAACACGGATTGTGTTAGAAACAATAACAAGAGAAATTATCATTAGTATTGCAATAATCCAGACACCTGCAACAGTTATACCCTGCTTGATAGCAGTAAGCTTTTCTGCAAGACCGCTGTTAGACTGTATTACATCAATACCGTCGAGTTTTTCGATTTCCTTTACAGTCTGGTCAAAAAGCGCCATATCCTTCATAGAAACCTTGGCAGCGCAAGGAAGCGGATTTTCACCCTTTTCTTCAAGGAAGGTGAAGTATTCTTTCTGACTATCAAGCATCGATTTTGTCGCTGTTTCCAAGCCTTCTTCACTTGAAACAAATTCAACCGAAGCCACATTAGGAAGTGCGGCAATTTTATCGCAAAGCGCTATCGCCTCTTCCTCATTATGTATAACATAGTCGGACTTACGAATGCCGTTTTTATCAGCCTTTTCTTTAGAATCGCTCTTTTTATCAGCACCGTTGCCATAAAGCGCCCAGCTATAATCCTCCATATAAGCCATTACAACATTCTGCTTTTCGAGGTTACCCATTGCCATATTTACATTTTCCGAAATCATTACCGCAACGCCGATAATAACCATACAAGCGATAAGCACGCCCACCGAAGCGATGGTCATAAGACGGTTTGTCCAGGTGTTTTTAACGCCTTCTTTTATGAGGTATCTTACACTGCTTAATTTCATTATAAGTCACCTCCGGCATTATCTGCTACTATCTTACCGCCGTCAAGCATAATTACGCGGTGATTAAAGTCACGCACTAAATTATGGTCGTGCGTTACCATAAGTACAGTTGTTCCGCGCTTGTTAATTTCGGTAAGAAGCGAAACGATTTCGTAGGACATATTTGGGTCCACATTACCTGTAGGCTCGTCCGCGATAATCAAATCGGGAGAGTTTACAAGTGCACGCGCAAGACCCACACGCTGCTGCTCACCGCCCGAAAGCTGATTGGGCATTGAACGTGCCTTGTGACCCAGTCCCACAAGGGACAAAGCCTTTGAAACTTCGCGGCGGATGTTTCGGTTATCAGCGCCTACAACATGCATCGCAAAAGCAACATTGTCAAATACATTCATATTGGGTATCAGGCGGAAGTCCTGAAAAACAATACCCATTGTACGACGAAGCATCGGAACCGACTTTCTCTTCATTTTTGTAAGATCAAAGCCATTTACAGCGATTTTACCTGTATTTGCCTTTTCTTCACGCATTATAAGCTTCATGAAGGTACTTTTGCCAGCACCCGAAGAACCTACAACAAACACGAATTCGCCGCCGTTTATCTTTATATTAACATCCTCTAAAGCGTGTGTTCCTGTTTTATAAGTTTTAGATACGCCGCGGAATTCGATTATCGGTTTCGAATCGGGCGCCGCCTTAAAACCTTGTTCCATTTGTTCCATTTAAAAATTCCTTTACTAATATTTGATCGGATTACTCTTTAGGTATTTATTAACCATCAAAGCGATTTTAAATATAATAGCGTGGTCAAATTCACGAAGATCAAGTCCTGTGATTTTCTTGATTTTTTCAAGTCTGTATACCAAGGTGTTACGGTGAACAAACAATTTTCTCGAGGTTTCGGAAACATTGAGGTTGTTTTCAAAGAAACGCTGAATTGTAAACAAGGTTTCCTGGTCAAGATTTTCAATTGAGCCACGCTTGAAAACTTCTTTCAAAAAGGATTCACAAAGGGTGGTCGGCAACTGATAAATAAGTCTTGCAATACCTAAGTTGTCATAAGAAACGATAGTCTTTTCTGTGTCGAACACTTTACCTACTTCCAAAGCTGCCTGAGCTTCCTTGAAAGAACGCGCCAAATCTTTAAGATTATTAACGGTAGTACCGATACCGATAACAACATGAGCATAAAACTCACCCGAAATTGTATCAGCAATGGTAGAAGCCATCTTTTCAATAGTTTTTGGGTCTATTCCCTGTGCGGTTTCTTTGACAAGCGCAATATCGCTTTCATTAATGCTTATAATGAAATCCTTCGACTTGTCGGGGAAAAGATTCTGAATAATGTCATAAATCGAGATATCGCCCTGGTCAAGCGAACGGATTATAATAACGGTACGCGAAACATCGCTGTTAAAATAAAGCTCGCGAGCCTTGATATAGATATCGCCAGGCAAAATGTTATCAAGAATAATGTTCTTGATAAAATTGCTACGGTCATACTTTTCATCATAGTAGAATTTGATATTGGAAAACGCGATTGCTAAAACATTGGCATATTTTGTGGCTAAAATATCGTCACCGTCAACAAAAACCGCATACTTTGCACCCTGATTTGACGGAATGACCTTGTATGTATATCCATCGTTAGTGAAGGTCTCGATCGAAGGCATGAATTCAAGAACAGTTTCGCCTATCTTTCCAAGCTCACTCGAAGCGATAACTGTGAGGTTTTCATCAACTACACCAAAAGTGCGGTCAATAGCGTCCTTCATTTGATGGATAACACCCTGAAAAAGTCTGTTTGCCATTTAAAAAACACGTCCTTTATGAAAATGTAATATATAGACATAATGTACTGATTATATTTTACACTTTCTCATTGAATTTTGCAAGTGTAATATTTAAAAAAGTTACAAATAAATTACAATTTCCAAAATTTTGATAAACTATTGTGAAAATTATGTTAAAATTAAGCGTATTTTGGAAAGGCTGTGACTAAATTATGACAACCGAGAAACGCAAAGCAGGTATTTTTTGCGCTCTTTTTGCAAATATTATTTTCGGGTTCAGTTTTATTTTTTCAAAAACTGCGCTTTCGATATCGCATCCGCTTGTAATTTTGGCAATAAGATTTACTGTAGCTTTCCTATTTCTCAATATTTTATGGGCTTTCGGCGTTTTTAAAATAAATACTAAAGCTTTCAATGATCCTACCCTATGGCTTATGGGATTGGCTCAACCGTTTTTATATTTTATTTTGGAACTTTACGGTCTGTCACTTGTGTCTTCGGCGCTTTCGGGAGTTGTAATAGCGCTCGTCCCCGTTGCCGTAATGCTACTTTCAACAGTTATTTTAAAGGAAAAACCAACAGCTCTTCAATGGCTGTTCACCGCTATTTCTATCATTGGTATTTCGGTCATCAGTATAATCTCAAACGACGGTCAGAAGAATTATACTCTCGGTATTTTTCTGCTTTTGGGCGCTGTAATCTGCGCAGGACTGTTTAATGTTTTAAACCGCAAGCAATCGGAAAGCAGTACCCCATTTGAACGCACCTATGCTATGTTTTTGATAGGCTTTATCGGTTTTAACCTTACCGCTTTCGTTGCCCTCAAATCGCAGTATCTTCCCCTTATTATGCAGAGTGTCACTAATATCAGATTTATTATCGCGATAATCTACCTTGCGATAATCTCTTCGGTACTCGCATTCCTGCTTTATAATTTCGCCACAGCCAATATAACCGCTGTCGAGGCTTCGTCATTTTCGAATATCATAACCGTCGTAACGGTTTTGGCTGGGGTGCTTATATTAAAAGAATCTTTGAATTTGTGGGGATACTTCCTTTGCGCGCTCATAATATTCGGCGTTTGGGGCGTTAACACATTCACCCCAAAAAGCGAAAAATAAAAAAAATTAAATTTTTTAAAATTAACTATTGACAAAAGCGACGAGTTTCGATATAATATACGAGTCGCTGAAAATATGGCTGTATAGCTCAGTTGGCTAGAGCATGCGGTTCATACCCGCAGTGTCATTGGTTCAAATCCAATTACAGCCACCAATTCGGCCCGTTGGTCAAGAGGCCTAAGACACCGCCCTTTCACGGCGGTAACACGAGTTCGAATCTCGTACGGGTCACCAAAAAATAAGACAGTCTTCGGACTGTCTTATTTTTTATCCAATCCGATAGGATTGGTATGTGATTTGCACAAACGAGTCTGTAATCCCAACAGGCGAATTTCATTGAAAAAACCGCCGACAAAAGTCGGCGGTTTTTTCTGGCGGAGAGAGGGGGATTCGAACCCCCGAACGGGTATTAGCCGTTACACGATTTCCAATCGTGCGCCTTAGACCAGCTCAGCCATCTCTCCACAGATCACTAAAGCATTATAATACATAACTTTTAAAAAATCAAGGAAAATTTTTTCTTTTTAAAAATAATGTATTATAAATCACGCGATTAACATTATTGTTGCAAACCAAATCGCTTTATTATATAATCTTTTTATGAACAAAATCTACATTCTCCCTCGCAAAACCGACGCTTACGGTTTTGTGAAACAAATCGCCTTCGAAAAATACAATATTGATTTTTCCGCTCTCGAAATCGGGCGAAGTGAACACGGCAAGCCGTATTTTAAAGCCATACCCGATTTTTACTTCAACATTTCCCATTCAAGCGATTTGCTTGCAATAGTTGTAAGTGACAGCGACGTCGGAATTGATATCGAAAAACTGCGCACCATGGATACGCGCATAGCAAAACGCTTTTGCGCCGATGAGCAGACTTATATAACCGAAGCAGATTCCCAAAACCGTCTTTTCGAAGTATGGACAAAAAAAGAAGCCTGTCTAAAATACAAAGGCACAGGACTTTCGGGCGGTCTTGATACCTTTAGTGTTTTTGAGTTTTACCCTTCGCCCCTATCATATACATTTGGCGAATATTTCATATCAGTTTGCGGCCAAGAAGAATTTGAACTGATTATCAAAGTATAAAAGCACCTACTTTTTTACAAAGTAAGTGCTTTTTGTTACTTATATTCCTTTGCCGACAAACTGAAAATCGGTAATAACAGTCTTCTTTTCAAGATATATAATACCTTATTATTTTGGTCTACCAAAACCTTTTCGAGCTGTGTACGGGCGGTAAATACACCCTCAACACCCTCATCAGTAGGTGTAATATTACCGTAATGCAGTTCTTCAACCGTCTTTATAGCGCCCAAAACTGCTTGCGCATAATCGGGAGATAAGGTTTCGCAAACCCGCCCTGCAAGCTCACTCATAGTTTCACCCTTTTGGAAACCGAAGCCGAGCCACGAGAACTGCCGCAAGATATCGCGATAATAGAACTCCGCTTGCGACTTTGTAGAACCAAAGCGTTTGCGAACCGCTTCAATTCCGTAGAATTTCGGCGAGAATATCGCATTGAGAATAAGGCATATCACTGCCAAGAAAACTAACGACAGAAATATAATAAGCGGTGCATTATACACAGTCTTCCACTTAAGGTGTGTTTCTGCTACCTTTTGCTCTTCTTCCTTAACATCGACATCAACTTGAACATCTGGCACTGTCGATTGCTGACCCAAGGTTATTTGATCTTTATTGGTATTATTAGGTTTAACCGCAACGGCAGGCGCAGGATCAAAGGTCATCCAACCTATGTTAGGAATATAACATTCAACCCAGGCATACGGCGAAGAAGCATCAATTATCTGCTTTTTGCCGTTAGGGTTCTTGATCGTTTTATACCCTGCAACAAAACGAGCAGGCACTCCCGCCTTTCTCGCCATAATAACCATTGCGGTTGCATAATATACACAATGGCCTTTTTGGGTCGTGAAGAGACTTTCTATAATATCATCGCCGCGCTTAAAATTATTAGGTTCACGCGCATAAACAAAGCCGTTTTCTGCCGAGAAATACTCGCGAATTTTGAACACCTTTTCAAACTCATTTTCATCTTCAAGACCGAGTTTTCGAAGTGCAGTTTCAAGTTCTTCAGGTATTTGAGACGGCAGTTGTGTGTAACCTTTATAAAACTCACTCTGCTTATCATACAAGGGATCAACCTCAAAATTAAAGGTCTTTCTAAGTCGGTTCAGTTGCTTGTTCAAAGCCTTTTCTTTTGTGTTATAAACCAAAGCGTCAACCGTATAGCTATACCCTTTTTTAAAGCCGTAATATGAAAACAGGCTTCCCCTTTTATCATATAATACAGGGTTTATAGTATCTGTTTTTTCGGTGAAACCGATTACCTGTCCCATTGTCGGCAAAAATGAAGCTTCTTCTGCCAGAGTAATGGTAACTTGCGTGTTGTCCGCCACATTTGAAAGCTTTTTTATAAATTCAGAATTACTTACCGCCTCACCTGCAAGGTATGCGTTTTGCTCATAATCCCAAAAACCGTTAATTCTATAGCTTTTTTCAAAGGAATTTTCCCACATAACACCGTCAAATGTGTCAAAACTGGTAATTTTAACAAGCGTTTCATCGGTAAGGCTTGTCGCAGCCAAGGGCTTTGGCTTAATGTTATACAAATTACCGCCGACATAGGTGCTGTTAATAACAAGACCTAAATCAAACAATGTAAGATTCAGTTTTTTCTGTTCTTTCGTATACGTATTGGAAAGCGTCTGCAAATCTGCTACAGCATCCGAACAAATGCGGTTACGGACACTCTCCTGTGTGTTTGTAACAGCGCTGAAAGACAACAACGAAATTGCTGCAGTAACAAGGGTGGCCACCGTCACGAGCAACCATTTTTTACCCCACACACCAAAAAGATTTTTAAAATCAGGCAGTTTTACATTCTGGAATTTTTCGCCCGCGATAAGCGGAAAAACACCTGCAACCAAAAATGGTATTGCCAACAGGTTATAACCTGTATGACCAAAAGCGTAGTTAACAACAATAAATCCGATAACTACACCCACAACAATCAAAGCTCTTTTGAAAATTCGAGCAACAGCAAAATAGAGAATTCCTATGCCGACATTTATGAATGTATGAACGAGATAAAAGCCCTCGTCAGAATACCATTTTGAATCATAGGACATACCAGATGTCCACCACTGCACAAAGCTTACAAAACTCTCAAAGAAGGTGTGAATATCGCCGGTCAAGGATATTGCCAGAAAAAATACTGGTACTAATATACCAAAGTAGATTATAGGTATCCACCAACGCCTTGTAAACAGTACTGCCGCCACTATTGCAAACAAGGTTTGCCACAAAATCGCATTAAGACCGATTTGGAAACTAAATTGCGCGTCGACAATAAGAGCCGAACCCACTGATACAAGCCAGCAGCTAAGCACCACGCTCAAAAATTCAAGCACAGTTTCCTTGCGTCTTTCTTTTTTCTTAAAAAGCTTAAAATTCATAGCACAGCACCTGCCTTTTTCACAATTTTTTCAGCAGAGCTTATAACCACAACAAAATCTTCGCTTTCTTCTAACAGCAAATCTTCCTCGGTCGGCACAGGTTTTGTAATAATACATCTTACACATTTGCCGTTACCGTTCATTTCCTTTATGTTGAAAATCAGTTCTTGTGACGGGTTATCGGTTATAAAATAAATCTTATCAGCCTTTAAAAATCCTGTATCGTCAATACCGTCAAGCTGTAACGGAGAACTTGTCTTACCGTAGATAATATTGGAAAAATCATATTGCATTTTTACGACATCGTTGCTGCTTTTAATCTCAAAAACCCGATTGCCTTCACCCGTTTTTGAACGTAAGGTGACTAGTTCAACTTCATTTAATTCTTCAACAAAATAGTCAGAAAGTGTCATAGCCGTTTCAAAGGCCGTGTCGACCGCATCCAACATTTGAAGGGAAACATAGGCTGTGTCAACTGCAATAACAATCTTTGGTTTCTGAAGCATTTCATACTGACGTGAATATAGTTTTTTCGCGCGTGCACTTTGCTTCCAGTTGATACGCTTTAAAGAGTCTCCCTCTCTGTAAAGACGGGAATCCCCTAAAAGTTCTCCCTCTTCTGCGTTAGAAAAGCTCGAATTACCATATCCGCCCGAAGATATGCTTTCTTCGGGTTCATCAATATAATACACCTTCGGCATAACCGCTAAATCAGCTGTGAAATCGTCCTTACTAGCGCGGATAAGGGGCAAAGAAAACAAACCGAACAAATCCTCAAAACGAAGCTTTTTTATACCAACCTTCCACGCTCCAACATGAGCACAAGGAAGCTCGAAAGCAAATTTACGTCTTACATAAAGCGAAGTCATCATTAGGAAAGTATGCTTCAAATGGCGATTGGACTTATCGGTCACATCTGCCGACTTAACCGAAAGATATCCCGCAACAGGAAGTATGATAAAACCACTGAAAGACAAATCATATTTGATATCCTCGCCGCGCAGAGCCGCCGCCTTATTTATTTTAGATTTAACATCAAGTGTCAATGAGGCGAGAATCAGTGATAAAAGCGAATATAAAATCAATCCGCATATACACAGCGCCATGATATAAAATTCTTTGATTTCGGTACCCAATGCCAAAACGGTGATAAACACGCCAATACAGGTTACGAAAAATCCTCTTAAAGTCATAAATAAAAAATTATCCTTCGGTTAGTCTTTAATCTTAGGAACGCGGACAGTTTCGAGAATATTATTTATCGCATCAAGCGAGGTCGTACCCTTAGCGCCTGAACGGTTTTTCATTATCATTCTGTGAGGCAAAACATAGGGTGCCAAACGTTTAACATCGTCAGGAATTACAAAATTACGTCCTTCAAGTATGGCAAGACCGCAAGCCGCCTGTGTGAGTGCAATAGAACCACGAGGGCTGACGCCCATAACCACTCCGTCATACTGGCGGGTAGCAGATGTAATTTCAACAATGTACTTGAGCACTTCGTCTGCAATATAAACTAGGCCGATTGCTTCCTGAATTTTGATAATTTCTTCAGCAGTAGCAACAGGGTCAAGCTTAACCTCACTTGTAACAGAGCGGTTTTGCTTTAAAATATCAAGCTCGGCTTCAAATGACGGATAACCCATATTTATTCTCATAAGGAAACGGTCAAGCTGTGCTTCGGGAAGCGGATATGTACCTGCAGTATCAACAGGGTTTTCGGTTGCCAAAATCATAAAGGGCTTCGGCAATTCATAGGTTGTGCCGTCAACGGTTACCTGTCTTTCCTGCATCGCTTCCAAAAGCGCCGACTGTGTTTTAGGGCTTGCACGGTTGATTTCGTCCGCCAAGACTATCTGCGAATGAACGCTACCCTTGTGGAACACCTTCTTACCTGTGTTAATATCAAAAATATTAAAGCCTGTAATATCCGAAGGCAAAACATCGGGGGTGAACTGTATTCTCTGGAAATCGCAACCCAAAGAAGAAGCCAGAGCGCTCGCTAAAGTAGTCTTACCAAGACCCGGCAAGTCCTCGATAATAATATGTCCAGAGCAAATAAGCGAAACTAAGAGCATATCAATTACATCATCTTTACCTACGACGACTTTTTTGATATTTTCCTTAATCGCTTCCAAACAACCTAATTTTCCCATTTTTAAAATTCTCCTTAATTTCAAAATACACTGTCATTCTATCACATAACACTCGCATAATCAACAAAAAATTTATAAACTTACAACAAATAAAAACACCTTAAAAACGAAATCACTTTCCTTGGTTTTGTCTCAGTTAGATAGATTTGTCTTTCCTCTTCGAAAGATAAAAGCTCGGCAATAGCACTCGCCTTTTTAAGAAATATAAAACCTTGTTGTTTCTGTCTTTTAAAACATTTTCCAAAGCCTCGCGCGCATTGAAAACGGTCTTGATCTGCTCATCAGTAGGGATAACATTTCCATATCTTACCGCCTCGATAATCGCTATAGCTTCTCCTACTATTTTAAAGGCGTTGTAATTTCTGTCAGATAGAATTTTTTCAAGTGCTTTCCTTGCGTCCAGGGTTTCTTCGCTTTGTTCTACACCGTCACAGCACAAATCTTCAACCGCATCTATACCCTTTGAAATTCTTTGGGCATAGTTTTGATTTATTCCGCTACAGGTTCTAAGCGACAGTTCATTTATAGTTTCGCCCCTTTTGAACCTAAAACCAAGCCAAAAAAACTGCCGTAAAATATCCTTATAATAAAGCTTTACCTGAAGTGTTGTGTCAGGGTAACGTTTTTTGACTTCCTCAAGCTTGTAAAACCGTTTTGAAAGCAAAGCATTGATTACTGCAAAAAGTATCACTACCGCCAATATACCGCCAAATACCAAAAGCGGAATATTGGGTCCTTCGGTCCACTCAAGCTCAGTTCCGGGAGCTTGATAATCGAGTTCTTCATTCAATTCGTCCTCAGCCTCACTGCCAATATGTGAGCCATGATGATTACCCCAAACCCAACCTCTTTTGGGCGTTGGGTCAAAGCTCATCCAACCGATATGCGGTATATAACATTCAACCCAAGCATAAGGCTCTGAGCGGTCAATTCTCTGCAGTCCTGTTTTTGCCGAAGTCACCGTGCGATAACCTGCAACCAAGCGTGAGGGAATTCCCGCATACCGCGTCATCGCAACCATTGCTGTCGCATAGTAAAGACAATGTCCTCTTCTGGTTTCAAAAAGCTTATCTACGATATTTTCGCCCTTCTCAAATTCAGGCGGATTATCAGTATAGGCAAAACCGTTTCTAACCGAAAAATATTCGCAAATTTTATAAGCCTTGTCATAATAGTTTTCAACATCAAAACCCATATCAGCGATTATTTTTTCTATATCACCAGACTGATTTTTAATTTCCGCTGTGTAAACTTTATAAAACTCGCCTTCCTTATCATAAAGCGGGTCATTAGCATTTCCGTAAGAAGCAATAATATCTCTTAGCTTTGTTCCGAGTTTTTCGTTTTTTGTATCATAAATAACCGTGTCAAAGCTGTATTTAAACCCTTCTTCCTGACCGTAATATGACAAAAGTCTGCCGCAAGTATCAAAAAGCACCTGATTTTTATTTGGGGTTTGCTCTTTAAAATTATGTACCTGTCCTACCGTGGGAATTACATGGCTTCCTCGTTCAAGCGTTATTTCCACATTCTGAACCTTTGCAATTCTTTGTACATTCGCCAAGAAGAATGTATCGTCTATAAGCCGTGTTGAGAGGTGGGTTTCTTCCTTCTCTCCCCAAGGACCGCTTATTCGGTAGCTTTTCGGGAAGCTGTTAGTCCAGTTGACACCGTCAAATGTATCAAAAGCGGTAATTTTTACAAACGCGGGATCGGTAAGATTGGTCGTAGCAAGAATGGCAGGGCTTAAATCTGGAAGTTCACCGCCCACATAAGTGCTGTCTTCCACAAGTCCCAAATCAAAAAGCGAAACATTACGCTTTTTCTGTTCCCTCGTATAGATACCCGTCACAGACTGAACATCCGAAACAATATCGGTACAACCGCGCGTGCGTACACTACCATTGATCGAAGTTACAACGCTTACCGATGTAACGCAAATCACCACAATAACCATAGTCGAAATGATAATAAAAAACCATTTTTTATCAAGTGCACCAAACAAGTTTTTAAACTTGGACAAATTAACGCTTTGAAACTTTTCACTCGCAACAAGCGGAAAAATTCCCGCTATCAAGAATGGAATTGCCAGAAAATCATAATTTGTATAACCTTTGACCAAACTAAAAACAACGATACCTAAAGCAAGTGCGGCTAACGTCCACGCCCTTCTCGTAATACGGGAAAGCGAGTAATAAAAAACGCCCACGCCGATATTTATTATTGTATGCACAATATAAAGCGATTGGTCATTATAAAACTTAGAATCAATCGGACAAGCCGAAAACCACCAATCAAAAAAACCTATAATGAATTTTATCAGTTCTTTAATATCGGTCACAAACGAAGCGACTATCAAAAATACAGGCACAAGTAATAATAAACTAATTACGGGCACCCACCACCGCCTTGTCAACAATACAGCCGCCGCTACGGCTATCAAGGTCTGCCACACGATTGTGCCGATACCCAAATGAATTTTAAAATACGAATCAAAAATAATACAGGTGCCGATAGTTATAAGCCAACAGCTAAGAACGTTACACAAAATCTCAATAAAGGTTTCTTTTTTGGCAATATTACTTTTCCGTCCAAATATCATAGCGCCGCACCCGCCTTTTCTACAATCTGGTCGGTGGAAGTGATATCCACACGCGTAACATCGCTTATTTTATTGCTAACTAACGGGTTAATTTCAACCGACCTGTTTGAAGGCACAATACAGCAAGCAACCTTGCCGTTTTTATTGATACCTTCGCAAGCGGTTATAAGGTCGTCCGAGGGGTTAGAGGTTATGAAGTAAATTCTGTCAGCACCCACAACCTGCTCATTTTCAAGAACCGATAATTCCAATTCCTCATCAAGTTTACTAAACGGCATATCTATAAAATTATCCCTTAACTTCAGGAGATCAGCAGAATTTTCCACATCATAAACCGTAAAGCCGCTGCCTTCTTGTTGGCGCACAGTAATAACACTTACTACATTTTCGTTACCGATAAAAAATTCTGCAAGCGAAAGCGCAGACTCACAGGTGATGTCTATTATTATGTCAATACCCTCGTCCAAAACGGCAGTATCAACCACAATAACCGCCACAGGTCCCTGTGTCATTTCGTACATGCGCGAATAAAGTTTTTTAGCTCTTGCGCTTTGCTTCCAGTTGATACGCTTTAATGAATCACCCTCGCGGTAAAGTCTTGAATCACCCAAAAGCTCACCGTCTTCAGAGCACAGCATACTCGTAGCGCCTATTCCGCCCACACTCACTCTCTGCTTGTTCATACTTAAATCGTGTATGTTAGGGATAACCGAAACCTTGATTGAAAAATCCGACCTTTTAGCGCGGATAAGCGGAAAAGAAAACAGCCCGAACAAATCTTCAAGGCGCATTTTCTTAACACCCATTTCCCACTCACCTACATGGTCACAACTAAACTCAAAGGTAAAATTACGATGCACCGAAAAAGAAGGTAACAACATAAACGAATGCCGTTGCCCATTCTTTTTCAAGAGATTTCTCTCGGTGAATTTTATAAAAAAATATGACGACACAGGCAACAGCGTCACGCCGTAAAGAAAAAGCGTATATTTAACAATTTCTCCTCGAAAAGCCGAGTTCTTGTCAATATTAGATTTTACATTTAGAGTGAGCATAGCAAAAATAAGTGATAAAAATGAATATAGTATCACTCCGCCGACACACGTTGCCACTATCAAGAGTTTTTCAAACCCTGTACCCAAAGCAAAAACCACTAAAATTATTTCAGCAATAATAATCAAAGTACCCTTTAAAGTCATAAAAACCTCCTGATTTCCAAAATTTCAAAAATTCAAAGTAATTCTACCACATCACGCATATATAATCAATGAATTTTTTGTATGCATTGTTAAAAAAATAACTTTTGAAAATCTATTGAATTGTGAAATTTCATATGATATACTGTATTATGATATGAATTTTGGCGTTGGAGAAGAAAAATGAAGAAAATCGACAAAACTATCATAAATGAAACCGTTTATATCGCAAATATAAGCATTGTTTTAAGTTTACTTTTGCAATCGGTATTCCTCATTATTGGCAAATGGGATTATACCGTACTACTCGGTAACATTTATGGCTTATTTGTTTGTATCGGCAATTTCTTCCTTATGGGGCTTACGGTTCAGTCCTCTCTCGAAAAAGATGTGGACGATGCAAAAAAACAAATCAAGGCTTCGCAGTCATTAAGACTTCTTATGCTGTTTGTTTTAGCGCTTATCGGTTATCTCATACCTATATTTAACATAATAAGCGTTATTATCCCCTATCTCTTCCCCCGCTTTGCTATATCACTTCGCCCAATATTCAAAAAAGACTAATTTTCAAAAGAGGTAATATCTTTGAAAACAAAAAATATAACATTCAAAATTATTGACATTATTTATATTGTAATGATGGTACTGCCTATCGCTTTTGCTATTGTGCTTCAGATTCTTACAGCGCCTGCAAGCGAGGGTATAAGTATTTCGGGCGCACAAATCTTTTTCGAAATCCCGATGCCCTTGCAGAACTTCATTGTCACCGAATCGCAAATAAACTCAGCTTTAGTGCTTATTACGATTTTCTTCTTCTGCCTTTATATGACTCACGGTCTTACGCAAAAAATCGAGCTTAAAAGACAGCACTTTGCAGAGCTCATTGTCGAAAAGGTTGACGGACTTGTAGGCGAAAATATGGGCGAATACTTTAAAGGTTTTCCGCCGTTTATCATCGCTATTATGGCTTTGTCTGCCTGCTCGAGCCTTTTGAGTCTTTTCGGGCTTTATCCCCCGACTTCTGATATAAACATCGTAGGCGGTTGGGCAATACTTGTCTTCTTCCTTATCACCTATTATAAAATGAAGTGCGGACCGCTTCATTACCTTAAAGGCTTTGCAGAACCTGTCGCCCTCTTGGCACCCATCAACTTTATTAGCGAATTTGCCACTCCCATTTCAATGGCATTCCGTCATTACGGCAACGTGCTTTCGGGCGCGGTAATATCGGTGCTTTTAGGCACAGCGCTCGGCGGTCTTTCATCTATACTTTTAAAATGGCTTCCCGGTTTCTTGGCAGACTTTCCGCTGTTTCAGGTGGGTATTCCCGCAGTTCTCTCAATTTACTTTGATGTTTTCAGCGGTCTTTTACAGGCATTCATTTTCGCAATGCTCACAATGATGTATGTTTCGGGCGGTCTTGATATCGACGAATACGAAAAAAGAAAGTTAAAAAAAGCTCAAAAAGCTTTAGAAAATAAATAATTTTTATTTGGAGGAATAAAAAATGGAAATTGCAATTGGTATTATTTTAGGTTGTTGCGCACTCGGTGCAGGTACTGCTATGATAGCAGGTATCGGCCCTGGTATCGGTGAAGGTAACGCAGTAGCATCCGCTTGTGAAGCTATCGGCCGTCAGCCCGAATGTAAAGGTAGTGTTACAACCACAATGCTTATGGGTTGCGCTATCGCAGAAACAACAGGTCTTTATGCTCTTGTTATTGCTATTCTTCTTATATTCGTAGCACCCAACCTTTTGGTTAACATTCTCGTTAATACTTTAAGTGCTCTTTAAGGATAGGTAAAAATGCAATCGTTAGATGTTATTTCAATAAATATCTGGCAAATTGTTGTATCGCTTTTAAATCTTATCATTCTTTTCTTGCTTGTGAAGAAATTCCTTTATAAGCCTGTAAAGAAGATGCTTGAAGAACGACAGGGATCTATCGACAAGCAGTATAGCGATGCCGAAGAAGCCAGACAGAAGGCTTTAGAAGACCAAAAACTTTACGAAGAAAAACTCTCTGCCGCAAGCGAAGAAGCGGACGGAGTTATTCAGTCTGCCGTAGATACCGCAAAGGCACGCGAAAAGGAAATCTTAGCCGATGCAAAGCTTAAAGCAGACGGTATTATCGCAAAAGCCGAAAACGATGCTAAGCTTGCCGTACTCAAGGCAGAAGACAGCATCAAAAAAGAAATTATCGATGTCAGCACACTTCTTACCGAAAAGGTACTCGAACGCGAAATTTCTGCTGACGACCACAAAAACTTAATTGATTCATTCATTGATAATATAGGTGATAGCGATGAATAACAGTAACAGTGAATACTCAAAAGCTCTGTTTATGTTAGCGCTTGAGCATAATAAATTAGAAGATTATGCCGAATGCCTTAAAAATATCAAAACAGTAATCAGTGAAGCGACGGAATATCTCGAATATCTGTTTTCCCCTGCCGAGCCGCTATCTCGAAGACTTTCTTCTATTGAAGAAGCCTTTAGCTCTGCGCCCGAACATATTGTAGTGTTTTTAAAGCTATTATGTGAAAATGGTCGTGTAAGGGAATTACCCCTTTTAATCGAAGACTTTTTCGATTTAAAACGAATTTATGAAAACAGTATTGTTGCGAAGATTTCCTCTGCCGTGCCTTTGAGTGATTCGCAAAAGCAAAAGCTCGAAAGCAAGCTTACCGACACTTACAAGAAACATATCACCGCTGTTTACGAGGTTGATAAGAACTTAATAGCAGGTATGAAAATCGAAATTGACGGCAAGACACTTGACGGAAGTACTTCCAGGAAACTTAGTTTAATCAAAGGAGCAATGAACGGATGAACAGTCCCTTTGAAATTAGTAAAATAATTAAAACACAAATTGAAAATTACAACACCCGTGTTGATATGAAAGAAACCGGCAAGGTTATCCTTGTCGGCGACGGTATTGCGCGTGTTTACGGCCTTAAAAACTGTATGGCTAACGAGCTTTTGGAATTTGAGGGGGGAAGCTTCGGTATCGCGCAGAACCTCGAAGAAGAAACCGTTTCGGTTGCTATTCTTTCGGACAAAAACGATATCCGCGAGGGTGTTACAGTATCGCGCACAGGCAAAGTTGTATCTGTGCCTGTCGGCGAAAATCTTTTAGGTCGCGTTGTAAATGCTATCGGCGAGCCAATCGACGGCAAAGGTCCGATTGAATATGCCACAACCCGTCCTATTGAAAACGAAGCGCCCGGAATCATCGAGCGTAAGAGCGTTAGCATACCGCTTCAGACAGGTAAAACCGAAATTGCGATCGATACCATTATAAATCAGAAAAATACAGGCGTTATCTGTATATATGTAGCAATCGGTCAGAAGTCGACCTCGGTTGCAAAGCTTGCTAACGAGCTTTTGCAGAACGACGCTATGGACTATACAATAATCGTTTCTGCTACTGCGGCAGAAAGCGCCCCACTTCAGTACATCGCCCCCTACAGCGGCTGTGCTATGGCAGAATATTTTAGAGAACAAGGTAAAGATGTTCTTATAATCTATGACGATTTAAGTAAGCACGCTGTGGCTTACCGCGCACTTTCCTTGCTTGTTCGCCGTCCCCCCGGACGCGAAGCATACCCTGGTGATGTTTTCTACTTGCACTCAAGACTTTTAGAGCGTGCCGCTTGTGTTGACGAAGCCTATGGCGGCGGTACTATCACTGCACTTCCGATTATCGAAACCCAAGCTGGCGACGTTTCGGCTTATATCCCAACTAATGTAATTTCCATTACCGACGGTCAGATATTCCTTGAAACCGAACTTTTCCATTCGGGTATTATGCCCGCTATCAACCCTGGTATCTCGGTAAGCCGTGTTGGTGGTTCTGCTCAGCTTAAAGGTATGAAAAAGGTTGCGGGTGAATTAAAGCTTTTGTATTCACAGTACCGCGAATTGCAGTCATTCGCGCAATTCGGCAGTGACTTGGACGCCGATACCAAATCCCGTTTGGCTTTGGGTGAAAGAATTGTTGAAGTATTAAAGCAAAATAAAAACACCCCTATAAGAGTTGGCTGTCAGGTTGCTATCGTTTATGCCGCTATCAACCATTATCTCGATTCAACACCTGTTGATAAGGTTAAAGACTACGAAGCCAACCTTTTCGCAAAGCTTGAAAATGCTCACACCGATTGGCTCGGACGCATTGAAAACGGTTTCTTTGACGAAGCTGACGAAAACGAGCTTAAAAATATTTTAAGCGGTTTGGAGAAATAAGCTATGTCGGGAAATACCAAAGCTCTTAGAATTCGCATAAAGAGCACCACCTCTACCCTACAGCTTACAAAAGCAATGGGACTTGTTGCGTCTTCTAAAATATACCGTTCTAATATAGCGCTTCGCAAAGCGCGTGAATATTCCGCCGCTTTCGATAACGCTATCAGCGAACTTACAAGCGACCAGGAATGCCTAAAAAGTCCTTTTATGAAAAAGCGCGACGGTGGTCGCACCCGCATTGTGATAATCGCAGGTGACCGCGGTCTTGCAGGCGGATATAACGCAAATGTTTTCCGCTTAGCCGCAACTTTGGGTGATGCTGAATTTATTCCTATCGGCAAGCGCGCTTGTGACCGCTACGGCAAGACCTTTATCTCTTCCGAGCATTTTTCCTTTGCGGATGCTCAGAAGATCGCAGACTCGCTATGTAGCGACTTTGCAAACGGCGAGTACGACAGATTAGGCATTATTTATACGAAATATGTTTCTGCAATGACTCAGGAAGCGACTGTCCGTTGGATATTACCGCTTGAAAAAAGCGAGCGCAAATCCATTGCAGACGCTATCTATGAGCCTGACGCTTTAACCGTCCTAAACCACACCGTACGCGAATATGTTACAGGCATAATTTCGTCCTGTATCCGCGAAAGCTTTGCAAGTGAGGTTGCAGCTCGCCGAATGGCTATGGACAGCGCAGGCAAGAACGCTAAGCAGATGATAGACGATTTAGGGCTTCAGTATAACAGAGCCCGTCAAGGCGCTATTACACAGGAAATTACTGAAATTGTCGCAGGCAGCGGCAGTCCCCAATAATTGTAGATTTTGAGGTGAATAAATTGAACAAAGGTGAAATAATTCAGGTTATGGGACCTGTTGTTGACGTTAAATTCGGCGAAAATGAACTTCCGCCGATACTCAACGCTTTAACCGTCCCGATAGCCGACAGAATTTTAACTGTTGAAGTAGCACAGCATATCGGTAACAACACCGCTCGCTGTATTGCTATGGCTTCTACCGACGGTTTAACAAGAGGTGCCGAGGTTACCGACACAGGCGCTCCTATAAGCGTTCCCGTTGGTAACGAAACTTTGGGTAGAATATTTAATGTTTTGGGTGATGCCGTTGATAATATCCCCACCCCCGAAACAGATGAGCGCTGGAACATCCACCGCTCCGCCCCCAAATACGAAGACCTTGCCACAAGTTCCGAAATCTTTGAAACAGGTATCAAGGTTATCGACCTTATCTGCCCCTATGCAAAGGGCGGTAAAATCGGTCTTTTCGGCGGTGCCGGTGTTGGTAAAACCGTTCTTATTATGGAGCTTATCAACAACATCGCTAAAGAACACGACGGTATCTCGGTATTCGGCGGTGTTGGTGAGCGTACCCGTGAGGGTAACGACCTTTACAACGAAATGAAGCAGTCGGGCGTTATCAATAACACCGCTCTCGTTTACGGACAAATGAACGAGCCACCAGGAGCGCGTATGCGTGTAGCGTTATCGGCTCTTACAATGGCTGAATACTTCCGTGACGAAAAGAATCAGGACGTGCTTTTGTTTATCGATAACATCTTCCGTTTCACACAGGCAGGTAGTGAGGTTTCGGCGCTCCTCGGCCGTATGCCCTCTGCGGTTGGTTATCAGCCGACCTTGGCTAACGAAATGGGCGCTTTGCAGGAAAGAATTACCTCTACCAAAAAAGGTTCTATCACTTCTATTCAGGCGGTTTATGTCCCTGCGGACGACCTTACAGACCCTGCTCCTGCTACCGCTTTCGCCCACTTGGACGCTACAACCGTTCTTGCGCGTAATATCGCATCAATGGGTATTTACCCTGCGGTTGACCCGCTCGAATCCACAAGCCGTATTCTTTCGCCCGAGGTTGTCGGCGAAGAACATTACTTCGTTGCAAAAGAAGTTCAGCGTATTTTACAGCGCTATAACGAGCTTATGGATATTATCGCTATTATGGGTATGGACGAACTTTCTGACGAAGATAAGCTGATCGTTTCGCGTGCGCGTAAGATTCAGCGTTTCTTGTCACAACCGTTCGATGTATCCGAGAAGTTCACAGGATTTAAGGGCAAGTATGTTCCCATTGCCGAAACTGTTCGCGGCTTCAAAGAGATTATCGAAGGCAAGCACGACGATTTACCCGAATCTGCTTTCCTGTTTGTCGGCACAATTGACGAAGCAATTGAAAAGGCAAAGAAGGTGCAGTAATGAACACCTTTAAGCTTACCGTTTCCACCCCCGACGGAAATAAATTTGAGGGTGAGGTTGTTAAATTCGATGTTCGCGGAGTTTTGGGCGAGCTTGCCGTTATGGCAAAGCATATCCCCTTTGTTACTACGGTAGTAGCAGCGCCTTGCAAAATCGAGTTCGAAGACGGTACGGTAAAAAACGCCACTTCAAACGGCGGATTGCTTACTGTCTGTTCCGATAGCACCACCTTCTTTTCAGGCTCATTTAAATTTGACGAAGAATAATTTTTATGGGAGGGGTTTCCCCTCCCATTTGCTTTTATTATTGACAAAACCAACCTTCCGTAATATAATTCAAATACAAAAAGAGCGTGAAGAAAAAAAGAATACTATCAAGAAAGCATAAAACTGGCGATACTTTCCGTTTTACTATTGCTTTTCAGAAATTATATTATTAAAGATGTGAAAGAATATAATACATCAAATAAGGTTAAGCTGACTAAGAAAATTATCGAATATATGAAAAAACATTTCGATAAAGCGTTAACCATTGAAGATATTGAAAAACATTGTTGTTATTCCCGTTTTTACATATCGCGTGCCTTTAAAGAAATTATAGGCGTTACGATTATGTCATATCTTAACCAAGTACGGACGCAAAAAGCAAAATCTCTATTGCAAAACAGCAATCTTAATATGAGTGAAATTGCATCCCAATGTGGTTTTGTAAGTCAATCCTATTTCGGAAAAGTTTTCAAACGATATGAAAATATGTCTCCTTTAGAATACAAAAAGAGTGTTCAAAAATAATTTTTGAACACTCTTTATTTTTTATCTTATTTGTTCGTCCTTTACAAATACATGCTTTACATTAAATTCTTTATCAAGAATAATAACATCGGCGCGGTAAGCAGAACAAGGATAACTTCATTTCTGCCGTCCGCAAATTTATGGAGATGGATAAGTTAACGGCTCCGCTCTTAAAAGAACTGATAGAGTGAATTGAAGTCTGCCATATTGAAGGCGTGGGCAAGAATCGTACACAGCATTTCAAAATTCACTACAAGTTTATAGGATGTATTGCGTTGCCCGAAGTTCCAAAACCGAGACCTGTAAAACTCAACACACGACAAGGCGTGGCGGTGGAGTATCTGCCGAGCGCTATATAACAAAATAGAGTAGGCCAAAGCATACTCGATACATAAAGGATAACTCATTCTACGGATAAAAGAAAATCGAGTGTCCATTTCCAACATTCAAGTTGACTATGAACACTCGATATGGTCCGAGTGACAGGACTTGAACCTGCGGCCTCTTGACCCCCAGTTAATCAAAAAGCCGTATAAGAAAGCGGTTTTTTAGTGCTATAAGTGAAACAGGTGTGAAACACTAAAAAATACATAAATTCGATATTCTTTCATTTACACCGCACTTCTACTAATAAAAAATTCATATTTTTATTCTTTAATTTCAGGCAAGCCTTTAATTGAAATCAAAAGCGAGAGTATACCCGAGAGCAGAGAAGCGGAAACCACAAGCTTCCAATCCACTTCAGATATAACAGCTGATGTGCCGATTGTTGCTACGGCCGTTTCGGCGACCGTCTTAATCGCTCTAACTCCTGCAGCCTTTAACCATTTTAATACTTTTGTTTTCATAATAATTCCTCCTTATTTATGAAATGCTTCAAGGTCTTCAATTCTGTGTTCTTCGACCTTGATTTTTTCTTCAATCACGGGTATTCTTTCCGCGAAGTTATTATGCTTTTCAACTTTCTTTTCAAGTTGTTCAAGACGATAATTCGTTAATTTTGCGCTTATCAAAATACCGCCGAGAGTACCACCAAGTGTACCTACGAGTGATATGAGAGCTACAATAACTGTTTCTGACATATCACTTAACCCCCAAAATCTTCTTCCAGGTGTTAAGACCTACGGCGCCGTCCTGGGTAAGTCCGTGCTTCTTTTGGTACTTAATAACAGCCTTCTTGGTATCAGCGCCGAACTTACCATCGCCTACAACACCTACGGCATTCTGAACGATTTTTGTAAGGTTCTGGTATTTGTATGTAATACGCTTTTTGCAAACTGCTTCTTTTGCAACAGCTTCACATTCTTTGCTCCACTTACCGTTAGCACCGTTCTTTTCAAATTTAAATCCGTCTTTGATAGCTGCTTTCTGCCAAGCGAGAACCTTGTTTTCTTTTTTAGGTTCTTCGGCTTTTGTAGTTTTCTTTTTAAGTTTAGCTTGCCTTACAATAACTTCAACACAAGCATCTGCTACCTGCTCAGCAAACTTGTACGTCAAGATAATCGGTACATCAGTTTTAGAATCCATAAAGCCACACTCAACAAGTACGCAAGGCATATTACTTTCACGGCATTCGTGCAAGTTCTTAGCGCGTGTTCCATCTGCACGGTTACCCTTAAGACCTGTGTGTTTTATAAGCACTCTGTATAACTCTTCTTGCCAAGCTTTTGTTTCAGTACTTGCTTTGGTATACACATAGGTTTCGAGACCGCCGCCTGTACCACCGTTAACACCTGCGTTGTGGTGGATTGACAAATAGAAATCTGCGCCGTATTTATTAGCGTTGTCAGTTCTTGTTTTCAAAGCGACATCCTTTTTACCTGTCGGGTCATCAAGACGTATAATATCATAGCCGTCATAAGCTGAAAGCTTCATTTCAATCTTCTCACAGATGCGACTGTTAAGGGTCCATTCACGAGTTTGATTTTTATCTAACTTTTTAAGACATCTTTTGCCGATAGTGTTTTTGCCGTGTCCTGCATTTAATGCTAATTTAAACATAATAAATCTCCTTTATCCTATTAATTCAAGTAATTTTCTTAAGCTGTTGCGAGAAATTTTAGTGCCATATATTGAAATGGTTCCATCCTTATAAACTTCAAAAGCATTTCTTCTTTCGGCGTCGGAAGTTCCGCAACCCAACTCAAAAATAGTATTCGGTTTATTTGCGTTATATGTACCGCATACATATTGGAAATCGGCTGTTGCAATGGTGCCCTCACCGTCAGTGTGAGCGCCCTTGCCAATTGTCTTTGTTCTGATGCCGTTTGCACTGCTACAGTCACCGAGCACACAGTCACCAAGCATACAGTCAGCCAAAATAAACAAATACTTTTTGCCTGCAGATAAAAACCCGTTAATCTGCGACGGATAACCCATAACTTTTATTGTATCGTTATGAGTATCTACTGCAGTAATCGTACCCGCATTTAATATAAAGTCTTGATTTGTAATGCTTTTAATTGAAATCAACATCCCGTTTTGGAGTCCTTCAACCGAAGAAAGCGATATTGTACCTTCGTAAATTATCTCTTCACGGACATCAACTATGTATTCGCCTGCGCCTTCGTCGTCACCCGTCAAATCAAGTGTGCCGTTAGCCGAAGTTATTTCGTCACCAAATTTATTGTATGTGGTTGCCGTATAACCTTCCTTAACAGCAAACTTGCCTGCTTCTGCCGTGAAAGACAAAGCGTCTTTACAAGTAGACCTATTAGTAAGTATCCATTTTTGTTCAGATGGGATTTTACTTAATGCGCCTGTTGAAGAAGCAAGTGGAACTATCGAAGAATTTATAATTTGAAGTGCGCCTTCAAGCTTAAGACCTTTATTATAGTTGTCTATAAGCAAATTGATTTTGTTCGCATTTCTGATATCAAAGTTTATATTCTTTTTATAGGTTGTTTTTGCATCTTTTGTATCGCCTATATAGAATTTCACTGAATCGCCGGCAATGTTTTCTACAATAGTAGTAACATCGCCATTATATACGGTAGAGCCGTATGTATTGGATAAAGTTATATCAAAGCCAGATAAGTTACCGTTAAAAGTAACCGTTTGTCCTTCAACCACATTATCCAAGTTCGGTGTACCGTAATACACATACCATACTCCAGATACCGATTGCTCATCAAAAGTAATATTATTAGTGCCGAATCTTATTCCCGATGTGCCCGCCAAATATATATTTTTAAACTTCATATCGCCTTTAAAAGCCGAGTTCGAAGTGGTCGGCAAAGTAATCTTTTTTTGTGTATCATCTGCCGATTGAACAACAACCTTAAAATCGTGTGAAACTCCGTCTTGCCAAGTAATATCGCCTAAAAGATTTACGATTAGAGTATCGCCCTCGGTAAGACCTGCGGTGATACCTGAAGCAATCGCTTGAGCGATAGCGTTAAACGGATATTCCTGCGAGCCGTCTTGTTCTTCCGATTCGTTTGCTTTTACATAATAGCTTTTAACCTGACCCGTAGGTTCTTCCGCTTCATTATCAGTAAGTTCTTTGAAATCAATATCTTTAATTTCAAAAGCTTTCGTGCCAGCCACGGTTTGAGAACCTTGTGAATGTGAAGAATGTGTAATAGCCTGTGTTCTTGTGCCCTCAGCGTGTGCTTTTTCACCTAAAGCAATACTGGCTTCTCCTTCAGAATGAGAAGCTCTTCCGATTGATTGCGAACTTTGTCCTTCGGCGTGAGTCGATTCTCCTTGTGCAAGGGTTTCTCTACCCTCCGCGTGAGCACCGTAGTTACCATTAGCTACTGAATGATTACCTTCGGCGTGAGAAGCGTTACCATTTGCTTGTGTACTTCTACCCTCTGCGTGAGCATTTTTGCCAGCAATAGTCTGTCTACCCTCGGCGTGTGCACCTGCGTCTAACGCTTGGTTAAGATATTCACCTTCGTAAGCGTTAAAGATTTCTCCGCCTTCTTCGGTAAACTGACCTACGCCACCACTATTAAACCAAGGTAATTCGTTCCAAGGATGTACCCCGTCTCCGTATTTAATTTTCTTGTATTTATCTTCGAGACCGTCCCCAGCTTCATAGAGTCCTGTAACTACACCTTTTTCACCAGATAGCAGAATCGGATTAAGCTTTTCCCAACCCACATAGGTATCGTTACGATAAAGGTAAATAACGTCTCCAAACACCTTTACTATTCTATTATTCATACTTAAACCTCCTTAACTTGTACGTCTCCAATAGAATTTGTCGCAAAACTCGTCAAGCATTAACGTGGGTGCAACATTAAATGTCATATCTAAGTAAATTGGTTGGTATGTACCATTGTATATTGTGGTAACGCTTTCTGCACCAATAACATCATCAGCCGTAATAATTCCTGTCTCATAGTTTACTGCTATTAATACTCCTCCGTTCGCATAGTCGCTTGAAGCCATGATACCAAAAAAACCTGCCGGCATTTGTGTAATACCAAATTTCTCGAAGTTCAGTTTTCCTAAGACAATATGCTCTTTATCAGTAAATGTTTTTTCAGTTACAATACCTACTCTTATTCTTATCGTTGTGCCCGACTTTCCAATATACAAACTGCCGCCCACGATCGATGCGCCTGTGTCGGGAGTGAAACACTCTGTAGATAGAATATCAGCTGTGTAAATCGACTCATTTCTAAATCCTTTGTCAATACGCTCCCAAGTTCCGCCATATCGTTTTTCAGGGTTGCCTTCAGAGTTGTTTTCAATATAAACACTTCCTACAGGATATATTTTTTCAAAGTCTCTTTCAGCCATTGCCATAGTGGTTATTCCTGTTTTTGAGATATTGAAAAGTATTGTTCCGTTTCTACTCACGGCATAATTTGGGATATTGTTTTTCAATAAGTAATCGTGGCTTGGATGATTTCTGAGTCCACCGTCATATTTAATGCCCGATAATATATGCGCATATTTGTATCGCACCCCGTTTTTGTCTTCATTCACTCCATGACCTTCGGCATCTTGTGTAAAACACATTTTTGGTGCAATACTGCTGTAAAAATCTTCACAATGAGTTTGATTAATACCGTGATGTTCTACGTTCATTAAGTCTAAATACCCTATGGTCCCTGCAAGCTTTTCTTGCGCCGCAACATTGATATCCCCAAAGAAGCCTATTCTTGTTTCACCGAATGTCATAATGCAACAAAGAGAAGTGTTGTTATAATCAACCGTTCCTTCATAATAACTGCTTGTATCACAGTTTCTAAAATCTAACTTAAGACTTCCAATATTATGAATAGCTCCAACATCTGCCGGGATTTTCTTTTCCAGTCCAAACTTTTCTACAACTGTACTCACTATATTGATATAAGCATCTACATTCGTATAAGTCGTCGGTGGATTTTCTGGCAAAAATATTGTCGCCCCTCTGATATCCAGCTTGTCGCTTAATGGACACACGCTATCAAGTATTCCCATATCTTCTAGCTCTTGTGTTTTTTTATGAAAGTATGTAAGCAATCCCACATGATCATAATGATAGTGTGTAATATAGATATAATCTATTTTTTTAACACCAAGTTCATTAAGTGTCTCTATATGAGTTTCTGCTAAATCATAGTCACCGCAATCTATTAAAAGGTTTCTATACTCGCCGTCCACTCGAATTTGCATAAGTGCCATAGCCTGTGTATCAACAAGCTTCGTAGTGTCGTGTCGATTAGTTCTGCTATCCAATATATACAATTTTACATTATCGTCAACATATTGCTTTATAACCTTATTCGGCACCAAGTTTTCACTGTTGTCAGACATCGCGCCATCAATTACTATATCAATACCAATTTTTTTGCCATTTCCCGAAGCATCCCCGCCATCAAAAATAAAAGTAGTTCCCTCACTTAAAGCTGACATTGCCAGCCCCATGAGGTCGGTTTTATCCTTATCGGTCAAACTATAATTTTTGTTTTCAGGTGTAGTCCAAACAGCAAGTTCCTTCCAAGCATGAACACCGTCGCCTATTTTAAATACTTTCGTTCCATCCTCACAAATAGATATTCCCATTTCGCCCGAAAGCAAAACAGGATTTAACATTTCCCAATTTTTCGCAGTATCCGTGCGCATCGTATATCTAAGCTCACCATAACACTCTTTTGGCATATTAATTCCTCCTATTTTATTCTTCGCCAATAAAACTTGTCGCAAAATTCATCAAGCATACAACTTGTCGGTATATATATACCTGTCGAAAAAGCCATCTTGTTGCCTGCACTCAATTGTTCCTCAGGAACAATATCTAAACAATCAAGACTTAAATAGGTTTCTCCGTTTTCATCGTTGAGTATTTGGTGTAATAACAGCATATCCACTGTGTTTCCTTCGTCACTCAGGCCTGCTATATAACGTGCCAAAACACTCGCACCCGACGAAACTTTTTTTATTCCTAATTCATTCATATCGAAATGCAATAAGCTCACTTGACCATCGGCGATTTCTTTTTCGACTATTGCATTAATGGATAAAAATATCTCATGTGCGCTATATTCGATTCTCAAATAGGTTATTTTTAAGAAACCCGTACTATGAAAATAATTCGCCTCTAACCCCGCATCTTTTATGCTTTCCTGTAGATAAATTCTTTTAGAAATAAAGCCTTTGTCGAACAACTCCCATGTTCCGCCAAAGATTTCTGACGGATTTATCAGATTTCCATTATCATCCTTGTTACCTATCCACACACTGCCTACTGGATGTGTGATTTTATCTATATACTCTTTTATCACTTTATTAGGAACAAGATTTTCACTATATTCATTCATTTTATCGTCAATGACAAATTTCGGATTGAAACCTGTCGAAGCGCCTCCGCCGGATAAAATAAACACCATGTTTCCGTCCTCAAGCGATCTTTTCGCCTCTTCGGTTTTCGCCTGCGCCTCCTGCGCCTCTTTAGCCTTGTCTTGAGCAACCTGTGCGCTTGACTTCGCAATCGCGGCAAGAGAGGAAAGCGATTGAAATTCGGCATCGTTATCATTGTTGGCAAAGTTGGAAAACGCAAGCCGAAGCTTCGCGGTATAACTGCAAAGCTCGTTTTTAACAAACTCGACTTCGCTATTATTTGTACCCAAGACCGAAATCACCAGCTGTACCTCAACAAGTCCACCATATCGGGTCAGATAATTCTCTAACTGATATGTAACCGTCGAACTCGTAAGCGTTGCTATGTCCGAACGGTGTACCCCGCGTGAACCGTCGAACCCGTCAAAGCGGTATACGAGCCGTCCGCTTCCTTTTTTAGTTGTCAGCCAATCCCATAGCGCCGAGCTTATATTAAACTTAAGCTCGGTTACCCTGTGGTCGCCCTGCACCCCCGCATCCTGTACTGAAGATGGGTTTATCATTCGGTACAGGTCAACGGTGTAATTGATTGTTTGTCCCATAAATTTACCTCCTTAAAAATAACTAAGTTAGTTAAAACCGAACATTTTAACTAACTTAGCAAATATTAAAGCGCCTGCCCTATTGGCAAACGCTTTTTAAATTACTTATGCTGATTCAAGAAATAGTTTTTGATTTTTTGGTCAATATCCATTTCCCGAACTGCAGCCGACTTTTCCGCCTTAGAAACCCCACCGCTTTTATCGGTATCCGCGTTCTTTTTGCTTGTTGCAATCTTGTAGAGCAAATACTCGCCAACATCAATACCTACCGATTTCATATAAGAAATTCGGGCAATTTCTAAACCGTCATTAATTAAGCTCGCTGACATTCCTTCGTCAAGCATTTGTTGTTTTAACCTTTTATAATTCGATTTGTTATTGCGATAAGCTTCATACAATTCATCGAAGCTGTCAGGTTTCGAAACCATTGCCTTAACTGTTTTTTCTGTAGCAAGCGACGACATAATATCACTTTCAAGCTTTTGTTTATCCTCATCATCAAACGAAGTAAAGGTTTTATTTTCATCCAATGATTTCATATACTGTTTTGTTTGCTTTTGCACTTCTCCGCTCTCGCGATAAACCTTTTTTATTCCACTTTTGATTTTAGAATCATCTTTGCCTGAATCGATAAGGTCTTTATAAATAGCTTGATACTCTTTTTCATCATCCTTTTCGGCAGCTTTAACCAGCGCTTCGTATTTATCAGAATTGCTATAGTCAAAAATCGAAGACTTTATCCCCTGCCAATCAGTTTTGTTATCATTAACGAAAAAGTCTTTATAGAGATTATATGCCGACCTACCATCACGCAACATGTTCTTAACAGGAATCCCTAGGAAAGCCGCTAAGCTTCCCAATATGCTTTCGAATTTTTGATATTCGGATTTACTATCGCTGTTTAAGGTTTTAACCGACTGTGCCAAATCACTGAAAAGGTTCATATCAGCTCTCTCTACTGTGTAACCCTCGAAAATTGAGACAATATCCTTGACAAAAGGAATTAAATTCCAAGGCATTATATCAGAAACAAAATTGCCAACAAAGTTTCCTACATATTTTTCCAAATATGTTTTATCCTCGTCATCGTCCCGTGCGGCGGTAACAAGTGACTTCAATAATGAATTAAGCACTACACTACCCACAAAGGCGGCAACCGCATTAACTGCAAATTGTTTGCCTTGCTTTGTGCCGCTCTTAGCTTCTGTAGCCGCTCTCATTAACAAGTTAAGAGAAACGGTAGGCTCTGACATAAATGCTGTGAGCATTTGAGCGCCTGTGGATTTTGAACGCATTATTTGAGAACGAGAAATAGTAGAATCATAAACCTGAGTATAATTTATAACCTCAGTAAACCTTTTACCGCAAGTTTCAAAAAATTCTTTGCTTCCAACCTCAAGCTTGGTGGTGTCAGCTATTTCAGCCTTAACCGCCGCCCAAATATGCGCCCAGGTGATTTCATCTGCTTTAGCGGCAAAATATGAAAGCTTGTCATCACGGTAGGTTGAATCTTTGCTCAACAGCGCTTTTATTTTATTCTTAGCGCCTCTCGGTGTTTCTTGCAAGAGCCAATTTGTTGTTGTAGCTCCCACACCCGTATCAAAACGTCCCATTTCCTTTATGCCGGCAACAGACGTCCATTTTACACACTGCTGATAATCTCTTTCGGAAAACTTAAATGTTGTCGAAAGGAAGTATTTTGGTTTTATATGTGCCATGGCTCGAATAATTGCCGACGGTTGCTGAACCACAACCGAAGCCGAAGCGAAAACTGCTCCCTTTTTAAATAAACTTATCCACCGATTTATTGCCTTATCCGTTTGCGATGCTCTGACGTTACCGTTCATATCTTCTATAAAGGTCTTAAGATATGTTACTGCAGATTTTCCATAAACGCGTTCTATTTCCGATTTTATATTCTTTGTACTTATCTCTTCACCCGAAGTGCCGTAATTGAAAATCTTATTCATATTTTCAAGTGGCAAAGTTAACGCATTATACATACACATTCGGTTAATATGGTCTGCGCACACTGTGGAAAAGTCGGAAAGTATCAACGGATTATTAGCGCCATATACCGTATTCTTTGTAAACGATTGATGCTTAAGCCTTGCTTCGTTCGTTACACCCGGTTGTGAATATAAGAAGTTTTGAGCCGAATTATATGGAATATAATAATCCTCATTATATTTCCTGATACCATATAACTCCATCGATACTTCGTTACCCAGCGCCGCCATATCAGTTGAAAGATATTCAACAAAAGCATTAACGTAAGCGACCTGTTCTTTAGTGAGCCAGTTACCAACCTCAACCATATCCTTGTAAGTGATTTTGTGCGCCCTGGCATCAATTTCTTCTGAAAACATTTCAATTATCCGCTCACGGCCTTTGGTACTGCTCGACTTAAATTTATTAACTATATCTTTAAGCTTCTTTGCCGAAGGTTCGATTACAACACCACCACTAAATAAATGCTTTGAATTTTGCGAAGCGTTCTTATGTTCTCTCTTGGCTGTAGCATATAAAAGCATAGCTTGTTCGCGGGTGATTTTAATTCTATCACCATTTTCGGTAGTGAACTCAAGCTTATCATCCGCCCACTGCGAATAATTGTACTTTTCTTTTATTTGCCTTATAAACGCTTTGCCGTTCTCTACATTTTTAAACCACTTATTTTGAGCTTCTACGACATCTCCAAATAAGGTTTTAAAAACACCGCCAATTTTATCAAAGAAATAAATCGGTGTCATGTTACTGTAAACCACCGTATCATCCAAAGCGTTGGTGACCGCGTTCGCTTTTTTAGATTCCTTTGAAGTTAGTTCTTGCATAGCAATATGGCCAACTTCGTGAATTTGTTGACTTTTACCTGCAATAAACATATCATTTGCTTGCTTAATGATATGAGATAAATTATCAACAATGTTTCTGATAAGCAACGTTTCATAAAGGTCGAGATCTCGCAAGGTTTTACCTTCAAGCTTTTCGCGAAGTTTTTTAATAGCATGTAAAATATCCTCGTCAAAGCCATTGGTTTCATCCAGAGCCGCCGCCTCATTCATAGCATAAGAATAAGCAAGTTGTATATCACGCAAATCTTTTCTATCAAACGGTGACCTGTCATTTTCAACAAACACACTAATAAATCTTGCTATTCCTTCTTTAAGTTCTTCGGGCACGTGCTTAGTATTACTATTTGTACGAAGCATCTTATCAATACGGCTTACCGTTTTTCTGATATGTTCAATATTCTTTTGCTTCGAAGCTCTTTCTTCGCGTTGCGCAGTAACTTCTTGAGATATTTCGGAACGCCTGCGAGCCAACTGTTCATTTTGCCGTCTTATTCTTTTTTTAAGTTGATTAGCACGGCGCGCTGAAGATATTTTTTCAGCCCAAACTGAATCTTCCATCTCAGCCAACATATCATCCCAATATTTATCCATTGCCGCTTTGTATTCCGACTTACTAATCTCGCCGCTCTCATACATATCAAGCAGCTCGGCGGTTTCACTGGGCATAGAAAAAGCAGGCTTATTTAAACCTGCTTCATTGTCGCGGTTGGAAAATTGAATATTTTCAATTGTACCATCTTCATTAACTTTATACGCTTCGCCATTATCTGTATAGACTAAAGAACCAGGGATTAACCCTGCATCCGTTTCGAAATCTCCATTGCTTTCCCAAGTATCTCCGATGGAATTGCTTTCTGATGATGACTCAACCATTTCATCATTTCGTCCCTTTGAATGGGAGTCTTGAGAAGCAACATAATCCCAATCATTTCGTCTTTTCCCACCTTCATAACCTTTAGCCATTTCATAAGGTGTTGTTGTGCTGGTGTCAATACTACCATAATAGTCGCTCCATTTTTTTATTTCTGCATTTGCTTTTTTAGTGAACCTACTTCTTTTTACTATACTACCATTCATATAGCCAGTTGCTTCGTAAAAATATATGTGTTCATCTGTAATAATTACTACATTTTTGCGTTCTCCTTGCCGCATTCCATTTGTTTTGTTTGCAAGACTACGGAGAAATATACTTCTTTCGCTATATGGTACTTTTCTTATAAATTCAGACGTGAGTTCGTAACTTTCCCACTTATTATACTGCTCTTCAGAGTAACTGTCAACCACTTCTGATGACGGAACAGAAAATCTTATATCCTTCTTATCTTGATTAAACCTTTCAGAAAGAGCTATTACATTTCCATCGTTATCATAGGTTACAGGCGCCGCGCTTTTAAGCTGTGCGGAATCGAAAACGATATATGATTTTGTATGTCGGTTTTTACCGTCGTCATCGCGCTCAATAATGATACCGTCATAATCGCTTTGAGTAATAAAGTCGTTTATTAATCCTTTCGCCTTAACGCTCGCCTTATCGCTCTTAAGCTCCCACTCGTCCATTATTTCACTTTCTTTATCCGCAAGTCTTTGATATTTTGGGTGGCTGTATATATCGCGCTTATCGGCATCGGGATTTTCCCTCTTCCATTGGCGCATATAAGACTGCAGTTCCGTTATAGCATCATTATCTTTTTCACGGTATTCATTATCAATTTTTTCAACCTCTTTAACCGCTTTGCTATATCCTGGTATCCTTTCGCTCCAAAATTCCTGCGCTTCGCTCCGATTTTTAAACCTTAATGGATTTTCGGTTTTAGCAAACAATTCCATTTGCTTTTTGCCTTTAAGACCGATATCTTCATCACTTGGCTTCAAAAATATTCCTGTAGGTAGTTGCCAATCAAACTTACCTGCCGCTTGATTTTCGGTATTGAATTCTGTGAACTCCGCTCCCGTCTGATGATATAACCTTTCTGTATAACCGTTTGACATAGCGGCATTATCAACCATCTCATGAAGCTGTGCGGTATCACCCGTCTCAACAGTTGACATATACTCCGCATCAGTAGGTATCGAAAATTTTAAATTTTCTTTTTCGACTTTTTCGTTTGCCGAAATCGTTTTACCGTGACCCAAGTCAGGAACTATAGATTCTCTATACTTAGGTGAAATCGGAACACGTTTTTGAGCTTCGCGCGCCTCATACTCTCCTTTTGTGTACCAATAAGCTGTTTCAGGTGTATGTTGTTCACCGGTTCGCTTATCGATTGGCAATTTACCATCTCTTTTAAATCTTGCGTTCCAATATCCAACATCGGAACCGAATTCACGATTTTCCAATCGTTGCAAAGCATGTTGCATTTCATGAATTATTATACCGTTAATCTCTTTATACGGATTTTCATACGCATCTCTTGGCATCTTTCCGCCAAGTTCTTCCAACTTTTTATTAGCTTTTAAAACCTCGCTTGCAGAAATTCTGATCGTGTAATTTTTAGCATCAAATTCACCTAATCTATCATCTTCAAAATCACATATTTCAAAATTAAAACTCTTCAATATCGGAAAAGCCTTGAAAAGCTTAGGATGCTTAATAAAATCTTCAACTTTACCTTTTCTGTAAACAGAGCCATCGCCATTCGTAGCAATATCTTTTTTAGCATTCCCTAATGGAAAGAATTTCATTGAACGGTCTTCTATTTCATATATCCATATTCCCCCGGTATCACGCATAATACCTTTTCCCCGCCAAATTTCATTGCGAATTTTTTCAGGAGAGTAATTCATATCCTGCAATTGCTTTTCCATCTGTTCAGCTTCTTCTATAAGCGCGGTATCCTGTACCCTCGCAAAACTAAACTGAAGCTTATTTTTGGAATTATTTCCGCTCTCCTGCGTATAATTATTATTGACAAATGACTCATTATTGAGTATAATGTCATTAGAAGATGAACCATCAAGGGCCTGTGAGCCCACCACGGCTATTAACTTAGCTGAAGATGGAACATCTTCTTTTATTTTACCGACGTTATAAACTGTAGCGACTGTGCCATTATGACCAACAGAAAAGCGGATTTTATAATACGCGCCATCAAAATCTTCAAAATAAGCTGTGCGATACTCAAAACCATCTTTAGCAAAATCGTGTTTCTTTTCATCGTTAGTCAGCGGTTTATTTTCTTTTAATGCAGTTTCGGCAATTTCATCTATATGTGATTCTACTCGCAATTTTACTGCAAATTCTTCATCCGACATTTTTACAGGTTTTCCATCTACCAACTTATAATTATCTCTTGCTTTATCAGCGGTATCGTCCATAGTTATTGTTAAAATATCTCCTTCTATTGTATGAATATCAATAGAAGGTTTATTTTTTAATAACCTTTTAAAGAAATTTGTTATATCTGCTCGTTGGTCTTTTAATGTGGTTCCATTAATTACTTTTCTACTGGCTTTTACATAAGTGTTACCATTTTCCAAAACAGCAATATCAAACTGCAAATCTCCACCATCCTCGGTTGGAGTTTCTTTTTTTGTATCGACAGCCTCCGAGATCATACGGTTGAACATATCTTCAAGCCTCGAAATCTCAAGGCTTATATCGCGCTCACCTGATAATTTCTTCTTAATATAAGAAATAAAATCTCTGATATATTCAATTACCGTTTTTCTCTCTTCGTAGCTTAGGTCACTGAGCATATCTTCAAGCATTGTTGTATTGTCTGTAAAAATACATTCACCAACAAAGTCAGCAATCATTTCGCAATGAAGCTCCGCGCGGTCCTCGACACTTAGTTCCCCATTTTTATCATAAGCATATCCGCGAACTTTGGCAATTTTCAGAAGATATGCATCTTCTAAATTATTAACTTTTCTATATCCGGTTTCTTTTCCAAGCCAATTTTTAAAAGCTCTTGATTTCTTTACCGCCTTTACGAACTTTTCATACTGCGCAGTACCTTCGCCAAAGTGAGTTAATTCATGTTTCAAAATAAATGTCACAGGGTTATACACCGTATATCCCATATGTATTGTCTTAGTATTACGGTCATAATAACCGTCCGGAAGGATATCTCCATCATTAAACTCATAACCGTAACTGCGCAATAGCTCGGCTGTAATATGTTCAAACTCAACCTTAACCCCTAGGTTATCTGCAATACTTTTTATAAAAGACTGCTCTTTAGCGGTTGTATGTCGCCGTTGCTTACTTTTTTTGCGCACTGACAACATCTCGATATTTGAGTTCTCGGCATTACCGTCCTCTACCGTCTGTTGAACACCTAAACCCTGAACATCATTATTAGCGGTCTGTAAGCGTTCCTCAACACCTTGCTTTTCACTTCTCTGTTCGGGGGTAAGCTCCACATCAGGAGTATTAAGCAACTGTGTTTCTGTTTCAGTTAAGGGCGGCGCTGAAACATTATCAACCGCCGCCGAAGAATTTTGAGCAGTATCAAATGTTATAGCATTTCGTATAACAGCTTCAGTCTTTTCAAGGGAAGACAGTCTATTATTCATACCTTCCGTCCAAGCTTCGCTGTTTTTAATTTCGGTTATAATCTGCTGTGCTTTAACATTCTTACCAATATCTTCAGCATTAGCGGTTTCAATTTTACCGTTTGTAGCAACTTGTGTTAAATATTCTGTAAGCTTTTGCGTGGTTTTAAAATCAACACCGAGTTCTTGTGCACGTTCGCCTACAGCGGTTTTTATAGCAGTTCCTTTTTGTGCAGAAGCATCTGACATCACCTGAACCGCCAATCCGCCAATTTTAGCAGCAGTCATTTTACCGCTTTGCTGTATTTCGGTTGCCAATTTATATGATTGACTATTGCCATCCATAGAAAGTGCGGCATTTATAATTTCACTTTCTGCTTCATTAGCCGCAATAACTTTTCCTATCGAAGAAGTCTTTTTATAAGATGCACTCGAACTTATAGATGCAAAGCCAAAGCCCATCAATGCACCGCTTGCACCCGCTTCTAAAACTTGTAATCCAAGTTTTGTGGCTGCTTTCTTTTTGGCTTCTTCTGGCGTGTAACCATTGTCTATAAATTCCTGCACCATTATACTATAATTAGAAATACCACCATTCATAGCATAGTCATACAAGATATTGGCGACTTCAGTAGCTGCCTCTTCGGAAAAATTGGTAGCCATTGATTTAACAAGATTACGCGCATAATCCTTAAATCCTGTGACAGCGCCCTCTTTCATTGCGTTTAATTGACCTATAGAAAACTTTTCAAAAAAGCCTTCAAAAACACCTGCAGCAACGCCACCCCAAAAAGCTTGAGAACTATCACCACCACGTGACAAAATATCATTTGTGGTACTACCTGCAGCCGATAACCCCAAAGTAACAGCGCCAACAGCTCCCATAGGTGCAACCACTAATGAATCCGCTCCCGACATTACGGTATTGTAGACAAAATCAAAAGCATCCCAGTTTCCTATCTCAACATCTACATTATCGGTAACACCAGAGCGCAAAGCATTTGTTATTTTCGTGGCTGAATTTTCAGAAATTTCCCCAGTTGTTGCATAATTAAAAATATTTTTTCCTTGCTCCACAGCACTCGCCAGATTTGTACCTATAGAAGCAATCGAACCCAATACAGCAGTAGCTTCATTCTTACTCGCGAAATTATAAGCACTTTTAACATTCTTCTCAGTAAGTCTTTCTTGTAAGTCTTCATCTAAGAACTTTAAAAATTCTTCTGCCTTCGAAATGTCGATATTGTACAGATAATTATAAATACCTTTCTCTCTTTCATTCATAAAAGCATATTTCGAATAATTTTCCTGTCCTATCCCGGAACCTACATATACACTCTGAAAATTATTGAAATTATTTATATATTCGTGTCGCCAATCTACTGTTGTATCGCCCATTAAATGTGAAGCGTTATTTATACCAGTTTTATTAGTCGTTTGAGCCACACCATTCGGCAATTTAGAATAATAATTTATAGATTTAAAATCCTCATATTCTTTTTTTGCTTTATCATACTGTGTTTTTGTATAATGCACAGGTGATAAGTCGCTACCCATCTGAAGAAATTTAACCAAAATGTTTCTGTCATCATTCGCTTTTGTCTCTTCATAGTTTTTCTTCGCATTATTCATTACGTCACGAAGACGTAGCTCCTCAACGTAATTGGCATCATAACTCTTTGACGGAATAGTAGTTTTTAGATTTTCGGTAGCTTGATTGTTGTTAAGTTTTTTAACCGCCGCCGACTGCATATTAGAAGGTGTAAGCGCACCCTGTGGAAAAGGGGAAAATCGCTTTATATCGTTTTGAAGAATAGTTTTCTTTTCTTCCCGTACAATAGCTTCATTACTAATACTGCCTATCGTTCCATCAGCCGAAGATAATCCGCTGACTCTTTTCGCTTTAGTTGTAGCATTTTCGCCACTGATAGATTTTCCAACTATCGACAATCCACTTTTTGATATCATGCCAATCTCTCCTTAAATTATCTCTTCCCATTTTCCGTTTTTTGTATTCTTACGCACTTCAACATATTCGTTTAGCATATCACTCCACATCCAAAAATGTATTCCTGAAGCATTGCTTTCCGTTCTAAATACGTTTTGCTTTCTACCTAATGTTTCAACAGGAGTATTATCTTCATATTTAAGTTTAATATTTTCATCGCCAATAGTTATATTATCAGGCTGATACCCTACACCACTTGCAAATGTACCGTTATAAACATCGGGGTTTATTCTGTTATTACCTTGAACATAAGGGTTTTCTTCCTTTTTGAATGTAGATTTTTTATTAGTATTCCTATCAAAATACGTTACGGTGCCATCACCGTTATCGGTTACCATTACACCGTTATCTTCTAATAAACCTTGATAATTCCTACTTAAAAATCCGTTCGTTGAACTTATAATACCTTTCGACTTATTTGGAGCTTCCGGACTTTTCGAACCACCTGTCGTCGTTTCTTTTATAGCCTTTTTCGCGTTTGTATAAAGAGACTTTACTTCTTTTTTGCTCATACCCGACAATTCAATCAAATCATCACTCGGCATAAATCCCGCGTTAGCATAACCAATTACTATCGTTTTATAGTCCGCTGTTGTAGTAGCGCTATTTACAAGATTACATATTCCTTGCAAATAGGTTTTATCCAACCCTGATTTCGCGATAATATCTTCAGAAGGCATCTTGCCTTGTTCAACACTGTACATTGCCAAAGAACTATAATTTTCTCTTGTGGTAGCACCATCACTTATAGCTTTTAAAGTTTTCACATACTCAGGGCTCCAACCCGACATACCAATTTCATAATCGGTAGGCGACTCGCCGTTTGCTATTCTTCCTGTTATAATATTTTGATAAGACAATTGGTCTTGTGACTGTTTATCAAGACCGTACTGTAATGCGCGGTCGCTGTACGTTTGTTCTATGTTCGCATTCGCCACAGTTCTGTTTTGCTCAATAGTATCAAGTGCCTGACGGCGAGAAAACTCAAGGCTGTCGATCGAGCTTTGCTTTTGCCTGTCGATAGCCGCTTTATTATTACCGTAAGAAAGCTGTACCGCCGTTTGCTGTGTTCGGTTAAGTCCCGAATCGCGAAGACCCAAGTTTGCCATACTCTCGGCAACCTGTCGCTCGTTTATAGCCTTTTGAACCGCATTTTCTCGGTATTGGTTTTCATAAGCTCTTCCTTGTTCAAAAACTTGGGTATCATACCCCTCGTTTGTGCTTTTAACCTGTCCATCATATAAGGTATTAGAATCGGTAAGTGCCTGTTCTTTTGAGGATGCATAAAACTCCTTACCCTCGGCGGTATAATCGTCAATTGTTTTTGCCTTGCCTTTTTTATTTGTAATCGCCATTATCTTGCGCCTCCTAAAGTTCTGTATTTTAATATTACGCTGTCGACCGCCAATGTGCCCTTGCTTTCAAATTTAAGCCCGAGCCGCAGCACTTGCTTTATACAAGGAAATACCGCTCGGCTTGTAATATAGCCTGCGGTATAACTCTGTGTATCTGCGCCGTCGGTAAACGCCTGTTCTTCTTCAGTGCCGTTTTCAGTTATAAGGTGAAGATTTATCGCTTCGCCGTCATTATTTCCCAATTGAAGATTTAACTGTTCAATGTTTTTGCGAATATGCGGAAGCCCAAAATCAAAAATCTTTGTTGTGAATGAAGAAACTATTTCACTTTCCGTTCCCGACAGTTTATCTTTATTCGCTCTTTGGTCAAAGTAAAAGCTCTCCACTTGATATTTATTATCAATAACACTTATATCTAACGCCGTTAGCTTATCTCCAAAAACAGAGAGGCTTTTACCTTTCGGCACTTCCCATAAATACCAAGGTATCTTTATATTGGCATCCTCAGTCTTTGAATAACTTGCAACGTGGGTATAGCCGTAGCAATTGTAATCCATAAGAAATATATTGTCGCCGAGCAAAAGGCAATAATATCCGTCCCAATCACACGCCGATACAGTATCGATAGCACCTATTTCCTGTATCTTGCGCTTAACCATTTCGGAAACGCTGAAAATACTGCGCTCGTTGTATTGGCTCTCGCTTACCAAGGTGTAAACATTGTTATTGTTACCAAGCCATACAAGACGGTTTCTGCAAAGCTGAATAGTATCAGGATAAGGACAACCTATGCTCGAGTTTACTTGTGTAAGCGGGAAATAAACGCTCGAAGAAGCATAATCAATGACATTTTGATTTATAAGGTCCTCTGCAGTAATGTTTGTATTTTGTCGATACTCTGTAAACCAAGTTTCGTATTCTTTAAATATAAAAAGTTTATCCGCTTGTTTGCCAAAGCCTGTTACCGCTCCCGTTTCATTACCCACATAAAAATATGAATTTTCGGGAAAATAAAGCGGGTTATTAAGACCCGACCACACAACCAAATCGGCATTGTTATTCTTACTGTTACCGCAAAGAAATAACCTCGTACCACCCGAAAGCCCCTCAGAACCACCGCCAAACCACTCACATTGTGTCATTTTGAATACTTTATCTTTTTCTTCTTTCCATACATAAGGCGCAATTATAACAATATCGTCTTCACCGCCATCGGCAAAAATAACAGGTGCAGTTGGTTTTGCCTTTTCTTCTTCAGTGTCGCTGTTACGCCAATAATCCTCCTCGTCATTCTCGCTGATTGTAGCAACGTTTTTGTATTTTGTTTTATCTGTCACAAACTTTTCATCCGTATTTTCATCGCAATAATAGAAAGAAATTCGGTTTTTCCAAACCCTCATTAAAAGTTTATCGTCTTTATTAGGTCCTGCCTCTTCCCAAGTAGTTGTTTTACCTTCTCTTCGTGAATCTTCAGAAATTTCAACTTTATGTTCGCATGGGGTGCCGTTATAAGTAAATATGGCTTTTACTATTACAGGTTCTTCACCTTTTTCTTTTTCCTCTATTGAAATTTCATACTTATCAACCCTTTTAAGAAGATGATACTGCATTTTGTGTTTTTGGTCTTCTTCTTTTACGATTTCGGGGTTATAAGAGTTATAACTCATTTCATAATAATCACTTAAAAGATTATATCCCTCAATCATTACTCCGTTAACTTCACTTGAAGTAGCCTTTGCCGATTTTAATTTTTTGCACTGTATCATTACTTTCGGAATATATGTATTTTCTACCTTTTCCCACTTTGATTTTTCTGCAGACATGTCAAATTTATATATTGTTTTATTCGAAGTAAAGCAATATAGCTCTTTTGACTTTTGACAAACAAAATAACTTGTAGATTCTTCGGTTATTGAAGTTATCGCCGTTACATTGTCGCCATAATTCCAAAAGAAATTTATTTTTCCCGAATATACCACCGAACACAACTGTCCCTCGGCATTATCTGAATAATTGTAACAGTTGTGTTGTCTAATTTTTGGCTTTTTATTTGTGCCGCTATCACCAAGAGAGATAGTGTTGCTGTTCTGCAGCATACCTGCGCGGGTTCTCAAAACTCCGTCAAACCACCACATATTCTTGCAGTCTGTCAGCTGATTATCCAACACTTCGCTTATACCGTCGCGCATATTAAGACCGCCCGCCAAATCGAGAAGGCTAAGTATTTGCGACGGTTGTTTATTTTTTATAGGCAATCTCATTTTAAGACCTCCTTAATATTCGGGCACAGGCAAAATGTCCTTATACTCCGTAACGCGCGATAATGTCGGTCTACGGTTCTGATACTCTGCAGACCAAAACGCCTGTGCATTATCGTCACCCTCACTATTTGCGATATAACTCGCCACACCGCAAGCGAAAACATCCGCTGCCTTGTCCGATATTTCAAATTCTTCTGCGAGATTATCAAGCCTCTGCTTTTTAATTCCGCACATACGCGCAATATCGCCGTAAACCATATTTAGAAGCGGTAAAGACTTCTGTAATATTCTCTGTGTCAACTGCAAATTACCGTTATTCTCGGCATAACCCAAAAGCCCTAAGGCTCTGTTCACAATATCATTTCCTGTCATACGTCCATTACCTCCATAGGTACTTCTTCACTCGCGCGCGGAATTTCCGCTCCCGGTATCTGTTCGCTTGGTACAACACCGCCTAAAGCTTGCTGCTGTGCTAATAACATCTGCTGTTGTGCTTTCAATTCTTCCCTCGCTTCACGCAAAAGCCCTGTCTTATCAGGGATAATACCGTCAGGCATACGCTCAAGGTATTGAACCTTTGTAATCATTTGTCTGCCGTATAAAGCATCAAGCACAGAAATTGTCGACGGCAAATTCCAAATCGGGCTTGAGCCCACATCAATTCTAGCAGTAAGCGTGAGGCTTTCATAACGCGACGGATGGAAAGGAATATAATATACGCCGTCCTGGTCTTCAATTTTAAGTCTGCGGTTGCCGTAAAGATGCAACCAAAAATCAGACCATGTACGCGCGATATCTTCAATAAGGTCATAAAAGTCATTTTGATGCAACTGTATCGGCTGTAATGAAGCCTCGCGCATCTGAATAATAGCGGCGGCGTTGTCGGGTTTTATATTACCAAGCGCCGCATCATTAGCGCCGTTATCCGATAATGTATTACCTGCAAGGTCGTTAAGCATACTCAGAAGTTGATTACTAAAAGCCGGCGGCGAGACATGTCTTATAGCGCCCGCAACATCTTCCGAGGTGCCGTAAACCTTAACAAGCTCACCTGGGTTGTTGGTAAGCGGTTCGGTAATTGTGTCGCCGTTTATAACCGTAATAGGCATACCTGTTTTCATAAGTGCCCATATTCCCGCACTTGAGGCTCTGTTGAGAGCGATTTGGTTAGGTATCTGATAAGTAATCTCGCTATCTCCATAAGCCGAGCTTTTACGCTTTTGCCAACACATTTTGGCTATAGGATAAAGTGTAAGGCCTGTATCCCATGGCTTGCGAACATACGATTTTTCACAAACCTTAACACACATAACTTTATATCCGTCACCCTCTTTGTCCCACTCTTTATAAAACTTGGTAAGAACGGTAACGCGCCTGCTGTCTTCGGGCACTTTCTCACCTCTTGTGCCGGCATTCATTTCGTAACTGTCGGCATTATCAGGCTTAATATTTTCAATATCCTCGGCGCTTATTCGGTATCGGCGCGCCTCTCTGCGCACTTCTTCAAAATTTACCCTCTGCGAGATTATAATAAACGGCTGATTTTGTACGCTGTCGTTGTTCGGGTCGCCAAAGACTACATTCTCAACATCCAACACTTCAAAAGCAATATCACCCTTAATAGCAGTGGTCTTTTGCTCGTCGGCATAAAGCCCTGTGTTAATGCGCTCATCCCAATATGTATAAGCTATACCTGTGCCTGAAATATACGCATTACGCAGGATTTTTTCTTTTTTGGCATCAAACTTAACTCTTTCGGCTGTTGTGCGGAAATAATCCGACAAAGCCGACATTATTATTGATATTTCGGCTTCATCAGTGCCGTCAACAAAGTCTTCGCCTTTCTTTATTAAGTCGCGGTATTCCTTTACCTGCTCTGAAAAACCGGCATTATCAGGCACACCGTCAGCTGAGTAGTTTACCGCTATCGGCGCCGAAGTAATTGCCGAGAGCTTATAATCTGCTATACGCTTAATAATATTTCTACGGATAAGCGGTCTTTCATTCCCGCAGTTCGCGCCGTACCATTGGTCACCAACATAAAAGCGTTCGTTTATTTTAGACTGTTCGAAGATACCTTTATCCCCGATACCCGCTTTATATTCAGTACCGTTTTTATATTCCGAAAAAACCGACTTCGGCTCGGTTGTTATTTTCAAATTCATTATCATTTACCTCTTTTCAAATAAACAATTATAGGGACAGGCGTCCCCGACTGTCCGTTATTCTATTCTCTCCTTCAAAGGTGTTATTTGCTCCCAAATAAATGCACTTCGCTCCTTTAAAAGTGTCTTTTACTCCAAAAGTGTCTATATGCGACAATAAAGCCAACCGAAAAATCGATTGGCTTTACTTTAATTATTCTTTGATAGATTCCTTAATTTTCGCAAGCTTTTCAGCTTTATTTCCGCAGTCCGAAAGGTCAATACCTTTTTCCTTTGCAAAAGCTTCAAGCTCTTCGAGCTTCATTTTGTCGAGGTTTATACCTTCGGTCTGGTCGGTTGTAGCGCTCACAACCTTATATCCTAAATCTTCGAGCATTCCCTTTTCACGCTCGGTTTCTACAGTTTTCACAATATTGCCGTATTTGTTTTTTAAAGTAAACATATTTTACCTCCTATAATATCCGCTCCCTCAGGCTCCCTTGTGTAAAGGGAGCTAGCAAAACCGCAAGGTTTTGACTGAGGGATTGTCAGACTACGCCGAAACTGCCGCTGCAATAAAGTTAAGATTGCTCTTCTTTACCAATACGTCATAGTAAACGCGGTAATCAAACTTATAAGCATCGGCATCCTGGTTTGTATCAGGTTCAAATACACGGATTTTTTCGCTCTTCTTAACAAGAGAAGCTGCTTTCTTAGGAAGAATAAGCATACCAATATTCTTAGCCGCATCAGTTGGTTTAAGGCCGCCGTTATCAGCATCATCAGTATATTCAGTCTTCATTCTGTCAGCTGTTACAGGAATAAGAACAACATCGTTAATCTTTTTAACCTTGAGATTAACTTCACCCTGTTTAAAATCGCTAACAGTAATAAGCTTCTGAATTTCGCTTGAATTCATAAACGCAGCGTAAACATCGGGGTCTACAAACGCAACAAGTTCGGTATCAAAACCAGCCTTTGCCTGAACGTCGTTTACAATTTCAACAAACTGTGCAAAAACTTTCGAGATATCAAGAGTTTTTGTATTTTGCTTTTCGATAGCAATTTTTGCAAGTTTGGATAAAGTATAGGCATCCATTTCAGGAACAACCTTTGTGCGAACATATTCGCCCATAATTTGTCCTGCCAAATTAGCAATGCCTGTTTCGTCCATATCTTCGCGGTCAATCTGCAAAGAACGTGCGCGGTCCTGAGTAAGCTCATAAGAAGTATGAGCAACTGTCATCTTACCTTTTGAGAAACCGTTATCACGGTCATAGTCAGCAAGACCGACAAAATCAATGTCGGGAATAATTACGGTTTTTGCGCCTACAAATTTAGCGCGAAGAAGGTTATCGGCAAAGAAACCGGTAACCGCCTTTTGTACAATCATTTTGTCAAGTTCACCCGCGAACTTAGTAGCAAATTCTAAAGTGTTTAAAGCCATTTTAATTTCTCCTTAAATAAATTTTTGTTTTAGTTCCAAAGACCCGCAAGTAAAGCGCTTGTTTGAGGGTTGCTGTCCTCTTTTTCACTCGCCATACTGCCGGTAGATTTTTTCGCCGCCGCCTCTTGTGAAGCCTTTGCGGCCGCAATTTTCTTGTTTTCATTGTGCATATACTTGAGATATGCGTGGGACAACGAAAGTCCGCCGAACGCCGCTCTCTTTACTTCTTCAGGAAGGTCCTTAAACTCGGTAAGCTCGGGGAAGTCGCCGTTTTTCATTTCGACAAACTCATTCGCCAACCGTTCATTTATGGTCTGTTCTTCCTGTTCAGCTGCAGCCTTGCGGTCTGCCTTTGCGTTATCAAGTGTTTTTTGTTTGTTAATGCCGTAAAGTTCCATCATTTTATTGATGGTATCCTCGTCATCACCAAACTTTTCAATAAGACCTTGACGGTATGCCTCGTCCTGTGCGGTCTCGATACCGCTTAAAAATTCCTTGACAGTCTGCCCTTTAAGTGTTGCAACACGTTCCAAGGTATCGTATGTACTCTGATAGTGAATACCTTTCTGTGCAAGCGTTACCGCTTCATCACGCGATAAACCTCTCTTTTCGTGGTTGTACTGAATTTCAAGGAATGGCGCAACTTCCGGGGCGGGATTATCTCCGCCGTTATTGTTTCCGTCCTGGTTCTGTGCGGAAGTATTATCATCGTTTTGCTCCGTCTGTGGTGCAGTTTCGGGCGCTACATTTGTTTCTACCTCCTGTTGTGTCTCCGCTTCTGTTGGTGTGGTATCCAACTCCTGCGCGTTCTGAACGTTATTTTCGTCCATATCATTTACTCCTTTTCTGGCTATGGTGAGCCATTATTTTATTTACAAACAAAAAAGACCGAAACAGGACCGCTCTCGGAATATCATTCTTGCTCCCACTAAAATAAACTCCGCGCTGTCCTTTTCCGCTCTCTTCTGAAATGTATTAAATTGTGTCTTGTGGATTGCCGTTATAATTCCAAAAGTTTTCTTCGTATCGTCTTTGTTGTTCTACTTGTCTTTGCTGTTCTTGGGATAACGGTTTTGGTTGTACTTTTGGTCTTTTGGGCTTTTTCTTTCGAGTACCAAGAGAAAACCCTTTACCAAACCAAAAACCGCCCACAAAGGCAATAAAACAAAATAAAATACCATTTAAAACTAATTGCATATACATTCACCTCTTCACTCTTAACTATTCACTTGAGGTCAACTCCACCCGCCGTTCATATCTTCAGCTGTAATATTACTTCTATCCACCCGAACTTTTGTCTTTTCTTTTTGCGGATGGAAGAATATAACATCATAAAAAGCATATCTAAAGGCATCCATCAAGTGATTATCCGTATCAATAGGCTTGTTAATGCCGTTTTCGTTCTTGTCCTTTTGCCAACAGTAAGAGCCAAGCTCTTTTATAGTGTTTTCACAGCGCGGGTGAACATAGATTTTATACTCCTGAATCTGCGCTATGCCGTTTATAATACTGTCCTTACCTTTAACTGAAGGCAATATCCTGCCAATCCCGAGCCTTCGAAGGTCTTCGTTCGACTTAGGCTCTGCGCAGTCAGCGCGGATGCGTTCTTTATTGTAGCCTTTTCTCCTTATCATAGCGGCGATATCACTGTTTAGCATCTTTGTTTCATAATGCTCGTCATAAATAAAGATTTCTTTATCAACCTTGTTTACCGCAAAAGCAATAAAAGCTGTTGGGTCGTTGGTGTAACCATAGTCTAGACCGAAGAAAGACTTGTATTTCCAACTATCATCGGTCACAATCTCGCCTTTTTCATCACGCTCGATACCAAGCTCATTTATATTGAACTCAAGCACCTGCCATTTTTCGAATACAAGACCTTCGGCAATACCCCATTCACCAAGCCCTGCGACCGTATATTTGCGGTAGTTTTCATTTTTCATACGCTCGAATACGGCGCGGTCGGTATTGTCTAAAAACTCATTGCACAAATAATTGGTTGAAAATGTGCTCACATTATCGTGTTCGGTATCGAAAAAGCGCTTTTTCAGCCAATGGGTTTCACTCCAAGGGTTAAAGGTTATGGTTGTTTGCTTAAAAAGACTGTCAGGCACATTACCACGCGGTACCGAAAGGTCAAGCTTATCAAAATCCGCTTCGCTTTCTATCTCAAAAGCTTCCTCTATCCAAACGAAATTAAGATAACCTTTTGAAACGGTAGTCGAAGCGAGCTTCAGAACATCGTCAAAACCGCGAAAGAGTATCTTTTGCCCTGTCGGTTTATATGTCATTTCCATAGGACTTACATTGTTTTGCCACAAGTGATTTACTCCAAGCTTCTCCTGAGCCCATTTAAGTTGTGCAAAGGTACTGTCGCGGTTGGTATTCATAACCCTGCGCACAACAAGTAGATTGCTTTCAGGGTACCGCATAAGCCGATAGATATGATTTAAGGCGGTAGTAGCTGATTTCTTGCTACCTTTACCGCCCTTTAAAACTCTATATCTTTTTGTATCGCGCCAAAACTCACCGTAACCGCTCCCGATTATGTCGGGCAAATGCAGTTTCTTCATTTTGGAATATCTTCCTCACCGGTGAAAATCACAACATTGTTGGTATTGACATTTGAATCCTTTTGAATTTTACCCTTAACCTCCAAAAGCATTCGTATAGCTTCCATATTACCTTGCTCAACCTTCTTGCCAATCTCTTTCCAAGCCTTAGGAATAATACTCGTGGTATAGTGCTCAACAAGACAATTAACATACCCCATAAACTGCATATCGTTCTGCCAATTATAAAAGGTCGTTCTCGAAATATTGAAATCTTTACACAGTTCAGTTATATTCCTTACGTCGTCAGGGTCCACAAGCGCCTCTGCCACTTGCCTTTGCTTAGTTTTTAGGTTTGGGTACATTCCTTTTAAAGTGTTCACTTTTGTCAACATTTCTCACTCCCTTATTATTTAGAGTCTCGCGCATGTGCGCACACACGCCTATGCGCGAGCAATTTCAATAATTCCGAATTACGAATTCCGCATTCCGAATTATCTTTCTCCACCTACCCGCCTCACCGGTTTCTCCTTTGCCGGCACAAAATAAAAAATCAGACAGTTCGGTACCTTTAAACCGCTTGCCTGATTTTTTACAATATCATTTTATCACAAAACAAATGCCAAATGTTCCGCTCTTTTTCCGCTTTTACATCATTTCCATCTGCAAGGCTCCTTCTCCGAGGGAGCTGTCGAACGCAAAGCGTTTGACTGAGGGAGTAATCAATTCCGAATTACGAATTAAATTTCCACCGTCCCATACATAGCAATAGTAAACTTCCGAAGAGCAATATCCTTGATTTCATAAAGCCTTGTTTTTTCAAGGTAAAATCTTTCGCACAGCCGTTCCACATGGTTGTCCGACTTCTCAAAATAAAAGCCTTCAAGGACTTGCCGCTCTCGTTTGTCGAGTGTGTCAAGTCCTTTTTCTGTGAGTTTAACTAAGTCTTCGGCAATCTTAAGGCTCGAAGCTAAACGCTCACGCTCCGATATGTTGTCGAGCATCTTCTCTTCCTGACGAGACATACCGCCCATGACGGGCGTGTCGGTAGAAATTCCGCGCAAGGAAGTAAACTGTTCTTCCAAAACCTTTATCCGCTCTCGGATATTCTCAATCGACTCTTTCCGCTGCGGATATGTACGCAAATCGTTAACTGCTTCCTTTTTCCAGTTCAATACTTTCACCTCTTTTACATCAATTTCATTTAAAAGCCTTCTCCAGCGGGAGTAGGGGGACCGCTTGCGGTGGATGAGGTGCGTTCCTTTCAAAACTCCCACCGTTCCTTATGACAATTTTATTTAACCTGAGCTTGTCTACAAACTCACCGTATGTATAACTTGTCCCGTACTTGCGGTTATGCTTTTTAATAATTGCCATCATTTCCATTACAGAGATAAGTTGTTTTGCTTTCGGCTTACTTGTTACCTTGTGGCTTTTGCAGTCACCACAAAGCTTTTTGTTACCTTTTTTAGTTTCAAACATCGCTCCACAGTTTTGACACCTTTTAAGCATTATCCTCACCCACCAATTCTTTTAAGAGGTCTTCCAAATCTTTTTTAAAAAGTATTTCCAAATCTTGATAAATTCTAAATCGTTCACATAGCAAACTTACAAACTCGGTGATAGCTTCGGCTTTTAGGTTATCGCAAAATTCCAACCATTCTTCAAGAGAACTTGCAAATACAAGCATATTTTCAACTCGTATGTGTGAATTAAACTCCGCAATTTTATCTTCAAAAGGTTTCAACCTCTCATTCTCTGCTTCCAAAGAAGTTAAATTGGTTTTCAAAGAAGTTAAATCAGAAGTCAAATTTGAGTTCTTCGTTTCAAGGCGGTTGATTAGGTCAAGGGCATTGTTAATAACTTTTGCAAGTTCTTCATCTTCTCGACCACAATAAACACACTCACGGTTTTCTAAATGAATTTTTAAATCCTTTACAATCTCGTTATCGGTTGGTTTTTTATCGGGCATTGTTGTCACCTCTCACATCTCTAAAATAAGGGCAAGATAAACAGTATTCCGTACGATACGCGGGTGATTTTTTACCCGCACACATACCAAAAACCGCTATTAGCTTACTTTCCATATTGTCATAACAACGATTGTAAAATATTTTTGTTCTAATTTTTTCTATATATCTTTTAATTTTATCGAGCATTGTTATCACCGCCTTTCGTTAATTGGTAGCACTAAAGGAATAAATCTTTTATTCCACACTAAAGCCAAACCGTTCTTTAGTCCTTTGTACCCTGCATATATGCGTTTTATTTTAGGAATTTTCTTTGCGTAATTAGTTTTATAAACTTTAAATAATTTCATTTCCCCTCACACTCCTTTTTTATTGGTTGATAATCTTCACAATGGTTAAAACAATACGATTGAAACACTTGCTCTCCTGTTCTGTCGCAAATACATTTGTTTTTCCCGCTTTTGCTCAAATACCCCAAGCCCTGAAATCTGCATTTTCTATGTTGTGCCATTGTTTAACTCCTCCAACTTTTCTTCTGCTTCCTCTTTGGTGAGGAATAAATTTCCGTTTAACCAATCATTCATAAAACACCAATCAAACTCTTTAACTTGAAGCATTAAATTCATTTTTGGTTTTTTTCTTTCTACTATTTTTAAAATGCCTTGTTTAAGTTCTTTTGTTTCTATGTAATTTTCATAATTTTTGTCCCAATATGTTTCGCATATATAATACACCGTATTCCCCACCTTACAAGGCGGCACGATAACACCATTTGCTAACAGGTAGTCGGCAATTTTTTCAATTACCATTCTTTCGGACATTTGCAAAATGGGGTTATCGGGTTTTTTAAAGTTCACTAATAAATCTATAAGCCTATCTCTATCAATCACTATTCACACCTCCTAAAACGTCACACAAATATTAAGCACTGCTGCAGCGAGCCAATAAACCGCCATTTTAAAATCTTGCGTTACGGCATACACCACCGCCGCGCCAATGTTTAAAATAATTAATATCAAAGGGAATATGTATTTACTCATTATTAGCACCACACTTACAACAATATTTTTCGGGTAGTGTTTCAGGCTCCGCTTCACAGTAAGTAAACCCGCATTTTGAACAAGTATATTCAACAGCAATCTCTCTGTCATTCGGAATCCATCTTCCATATTTTTGTTCTCTTCTCAAAGCTGTACCGCCGCCAATGATTAATCCCATTACTAAACCAAGAAAAACCGCCAAAAGCAGTATTAACTCAGCCATTACAATCACCTCCTGTCAACGACTCCGGATTGTCATGTATGTTACCGATAACTTCATACACCGCACACTCGTTGAACAAATAAACACTATTGTAGGGGTTTTGCGGTTCAATAAAGAAACATGTCTCTTCATATACGATTTTACCGGTTATGCCGTTGTAAAAAGGACTGCCGAAAACATCATCCTGTGCTTTTACAATATCTCCTTCAAAAATCCGCGTGCCATTCTTATCGGTCAAACCGGTATATTGGCCAACGGTGTTTTTATCTACTTCAATAAAACTGCCACTTTTAAACTCACCAAGCGAAACGAAAGTTCTATTAACACCGGGATAGAAAAGCAAGCTGCCTTGTACCCACTGCTTGTTATCTTTTCGTTTCGCTCTAAATAATATTTCTCTCATAATCAATTTTCCTTCCGTTCGCCATCCATTTTTGCACTGCAATAAGGACAATAATCATATTCATTTTCGTCTATATATCCTTTGCTACAATCGATTACAGAATCGCAATGGGAACAGGTTATAAATTTTTTGTTATGTTCTGGGAAAGAATCGACCTTCCACTCAGCGTGCACAACCTCAACCACATTGGCAGAACGTATCATACCAACCGCTCCCTGAATCAATAAAATATCGTCCACAGGGTCAAGCGTTTTTTGTCCGTCTTCAATTGCACCCTTGCCGTAGTTTTTTATAACTTCAATTACCTTACTGCGTTCTATATATTCCTTACTCATCACTTCGTCCTCCAAACCCATACTGCAAAAGCGATAAGGGCAATAATTATTAAAATATGCTTTGTTTCCATATCAACCTGACCTTTAAAATCAATTTTTATCTACTAGGCTCCTTCTGATGAGGGAGCTGTCAGCGAAGCTGACTGAGGGAGAGACCCTATATAGTGCCAACGGCACACCGAACCTCTTCACTCTTCACTGCGAAGCATCACCCACCGCCTTCCAATTCCGCCTTGGAAACAATCTCGCCTTCGGGACAACATTCTTTCCAGAAATTATTGCGAATCCATTCGCGGTTTTTCCTCTTGAAATATTTAATAGCCTCGCTGCCGTAAAGCCGTTTATGGTTCTCGTCATAACAATGGAAATCGGGCGGAAGTTTTATCATTCGATAAAACAAATACGGTCGCCCCGTCACAGGGTTACACCCCGCACGAATACTATCGGTATCGATGTGATAACCCTCGCGAGCAACAGGCGGCTCTTTCCACTTGATTTTGTGGATTTTTTTAGGCGGTTCTTCATAAGACTTACGCAAATTACGGCTTCCAATCCACTTCTTGATATATCCGTCAGTCTCTTGATACATCGGCTGTTTGACTATGTATGCCGCAAGCGAAGAATATTCACCGGTATCATACATCGCTCTGCAGTCAGGCGGCCGAGCATCGCGTGTAGCCTTAATATGCTCTTTCCAAAGAATAGTAATCTCTTTAAACTTTTCACCCTGCGGTAATATAACGTGGTGGTGAATGCCACCACGTTCACCGTAGGCGGTACGCTTTATGTATTTAAACTCAATTCCCCATTCGGCATATAACTTTCTTAACTTCCGAAGGAAAGCACTCAGCTGAGCCGTAGCCTTTTCATAATCTTGTGGCCTGTTATGGTTTTCATAATGGAATGTTACAAACCAATCGTCAGGAATAAAGTTTTCATTGATAAGTCGTGTCAATTTTCTAATTGCAAGTTCTTCGTTATAGGCCTGCATAGCTTCAGGTGTACTTTCACTACGCTTCCTTCGTGTAAGGCCATCTCCAAACCTTGTAGGGTAGGTATTTTCGACTTCTATCGTATTACCCGCCTTTATTATTCGTTGTCTATATACAGGTTTCATTTTTTACCTCAAAAATTTCCGTTAGTTAATACTTCTTATCAAGCGCTAAATCGGTAATTATACCGATTTTTGCATTTTCTTAATTTCAGTTTTTTATCCAAGGCTCCCTCTGATTGAGGGAGCTGGATTTTGCGAAGCAAAAGACTGAGGGAGAGACCCTATATCGCGCCCCACCTCTCGTCCCATTTTGATGTATCTCCGCCATTTAAAGCAGCTTGAGCGTATTCGTCGGCATCCTGTTCCCACTTTAAAAGGTCTTCTTTTAAAGCGACAGCCAAATACATAACTTCATATACAGGCTCATCACTGTACCGTGGAAACTCCTTTTTAAACTGAACCAAAGCTTTTTTATACCGAATTTTAAAATCGTATGTATACTCGTCATAAATACCTTCTTCGATACATCGGTTCAGAATAGCCTTGGTGTATCTCCAGTCCGCACCTTTACAAGCTGTCACATCAATAGCCTTTATAATAAGGTCAGGCTTGGCGCCGTGGTCAAGGTAATATCCTATATCGTCTATCACAAATCTCGACAACAAGCGCCCCATTATTTCTTCATAAGCGCGAGCCACTTTACCTATAGCCTGTCCGCGTTCTCCGCTCAACTCTGTTGGTGTCAAGACGATTTCCCCTCTATACCGAGAATAGCGCGCACATTTATAGGCTTGCGCAATTGCCTACAGTTTGTCCCGTCGACAAAGTGATGGCTAAAGTGCTTACAACCGTATCGCTCTTTATTACGGCACTCATATCCCGAATAATTTGCATTACGGTCAGGCAGTTCCGCTCCCGTCTTTATACACTTACACATCACTATCACCGGGCGAATCAATTTCAGGTTTTGTTTTTGTTAGATATTCGATAATAGCGCTCTTGCTATCACCCGAAGGATTATACAGTTTATACGCTGTATCGGAATAACCCGTATCAAACTTATCCTTTTCAGCCAATATTAGATGGTACCTTACCGCCGTACTTTTTTCGTACACGAAACGGTGTTGAGGTGTATAGTCGGCAAACTTAATACACGCATACTCAGTCGCAATAATCACCGTGCCATTAGGGAATACATAACGGTAAAATTTAAGTTCGAGTTCGGGAACTTCCTTCCAAAGCTTCCAATCCTTATAATTTTCTAAAAAGCGCTCACGCTCTGCTTTATTTTTTAATTGCATTTTCATTCTCCTCTAAATTGTTTTTTCATTTTCGAGGCTCCCTTGCCTAAAGGGAGCTGGCTTGCCTTCAGGCAAGAGTGAGGGATTTACTTTTGTTTTTTAACTTCTCTAATTTATCCATTTTATAATTGGATTACCTGAAAAGCCTTTTTCCCATACAAACCAAGCATAAGCTACTGCACTAGACTTGATTTTTTCAAATTCGCCGTTCATCGCGCACAACAGTCTTGAAGAACTAACATAAACAACTTTTGGCGGATTGTTCAGGAAGAACTGTTTTCTTGCTTTTCCTTCAAGAAACTGCAATTTCAAAAACATTGCAACCTTTCTTCCTGGCTTTACGCTGTCCAATGCTTTTTTAACAAATTCCAATGCAAATTTGTATGGCGGGTTTGTTATGATATCACCCTCAAAACCGATAAGGGTTTCTTTAAGAAAATTCGCAGGTCTAGCATTACCATAACCACGATAAATCAAGTCCGTTGCAATAACTTCGTATCCCGCCTTTTCAAGAACCTTTGCAAGATGACCTTCACCGCATGCACACTCCCAAATAACAGGGGCAAAACGTTCTTCTTTAAGTAGTAGTTCCATCGCTTTTGGTTCGGTTGCATAGTAATCATGGTCATGTCTCGCGGATTTTGTGTGATTGGAAGCTCCTAAAGTCTTATAAATACTGTTATAATTACCTGTCCAATCTCTACTTTGTCGCACTCTTTCTGACGCGTCAAAATTTTTCATCTATTATCTCCCTTAATCAAACTCTGCTTATATCCTGTTTCGGTTAAAAAATATAAAATACGGTGTTCTTCATAGCTGAAAAAATCTTCTTCGGTTGCCAACCCAAGCGCTGTAACTTCCTTGACCTTCATAGGTACCCCCCCGTTTGAAGAGTAAATATAATCACCGGGTTTAACCAATTTTCGAATCTTATTTTCCCGAACCATCTCTTTCACCTACTTTAGTCGTATCCACATTCGGCACCTTAAATGTTGCGCGGTGGTATTCTCCTATTAAGCGATTGTATTTCGAACGCAATTCTTTAAGCTGCTTGTCCTTCTTGTCAATTTCATGACGGCTATTTATGTAACCGTTTCCAACCAACAAGAAAACTATAAACATAAAAATCAAAAATAAAAGTACAATCCAAAACGCTATTCCGTCTATTAAAATAAAATTATTCATTTCCGCTCTCCTAACTGTGTCTTCTTAAATATTCGGCTAAGCCGTAAATAAAGTCTGAGTTGACAAGCTTACCAGTGTTATAATCCACATTAAGACCAAAATACTTTTCAATTGCTGCAGTATTGCCATTGCCGAAAGCTCTTTCTATCGCGTGGCGTATAGCTCGCTCTACTCTGCTAGCTCTGGTTTCAAACTCCGCCGCAATCTGCGGATATATTTCCTTGGTCATTGCCATTCTGCCATTTTCATATATGAGCTCAACCGCTCTCACGATATATTCTCTGTCTCTGACGTTAAAAGGCACACCCAACTCATTTAATATGTCATAAATCTTATCTTCCATTTTTTACACTTCCTTAATTATTTATTATTTGACATCCGTCATAATTTGGTTTATAATATTTATGGTTAATATTTCTTTGCCGTCTTCGGAATTTCCGCTTCCGAGGGCGGTATTTTTATTGCCCATTTTCACCGCGCATTGCTTTTATAAACGGAACTTTTGGTATCCTCACCCGAGTTCCCATTCTGATTACAGGAAACGGGAACGGATTTTCGCCATCTCTGGTACAAACATTGATGGTGTACGGCGTACACCCTAAAATATGAGCAATATCCGTAGGCACTAATATTTCTTTAGGCAACGCTTCTATTTCTTCAAGAGTTTTTGGGCAACACTTTTCTGCCATGCTCTCACCTTCCTTTCAGCCAAACTGTTTACCATTCTTTAAAAAACAGCACAACTCTTTCAATTCCGTCAAGCTTTAAATCATTTCGTTGCCTGTGCTCTTTTTCGGCAAAAGCGCGGGTTATCGCTTTCGATACCTTAAGCCATTCTGCAAAATTTAAACCCTGCGCTGCTTTCATAACCGCTTCAATGTTTTCATTAGGCATTGGTTTCACTCCCTTTTATAAATTAAAGTTCCACTTTCAATACTGCCGAAATAGCCTTTGCCACATTCTCGCTTTTCTCTCGGCCGCGAAGGTCAGCAAAGAAAGCGTTAATGCTTGACTTTGTATATCCTGTAGCCTTCGCCAAATCGCCATTGTTCATCCTGCGAAGCCGCATTTCTCTTTTGCAGTCCGCAATAAAAACTTCGTACAACCCATCACCTTCCTTTATTTTCATGTCGAAACCACTTGACAAAAGTGTGTAAAAAGTGTACTATGGACTTGCGACAGTTTTCATAGTACGAACTTTTTAGCCTTTTCTGCTTAGGAAAGAATGATGTTACCGTAAATTATGTGCGCACACTCTTTTACGTTGACATAAATTCTGACATCAAAGGGGTGATGCATTATGCCGGAGTTTGTAATAAAAATAATCGAATTATTATTTTTACTTAATAACTTCTCCATGATGTTACCCTGTCTCATTCCGTCTCATCACGACGGCTGCAGTAACGTCAGGTGTGCGGTACACACAACGACTGCTTATAATGTAAAATCAAGTGTTTTTTGATGGCTGGGTGTGACTACCATATCCACCCAAATAGCCGCGCATTGTAAAAACGAGCTTGTACCCAACCGCCACCGAGTGAAAACACCGCTCGGTAACGGTTGCCTTAACATCAATCTTCCCGTCAAGCAGTTTCGACAAGGCTATTATAGTACTTGATTTGCTTACTGTCAACCGCAAAGTTAATGTTTTGCGTAAATTTTGTGACATTTCACAGTTTAGGAGTTGATTATTTGCGTACTATTGACAAAATTTTAAAGTTGTTAAAGGAACAAAACAAGAAACAAAAAGATTTGACCGACTATCTTAATGTATCAAAAGGCGTTTTTACTGATTGGAAATCTGGTAAAAATGTTTCTTATACAAAACACATACCTAAAATCGCCGAATTTCTCGGTGTTTCCACCGACTACCTTTTAGGTATAAAAAAAGAAAACAGCCCGTCTTCCGAAGAAAACGGACTGTCCGATTCCCAAAAAGAAATCATTGCTCTTTTTGATGCTGCTCCGCCTGAGCTTCAGGCTGCTGCTCTTGCTGTGTTAAAATCTGCCGAAGCTCGTCTTCAAGCTCAGAATGACAACAAAGCAAATCAATAAACTCCTGTCGCATTATTCTCACCTCCTATCAAAACAGTAAGGTGCATTATAATGTGAAACAGCAAAAATACACAAAAATTTTATAATTTAAACAATACCTATACTTTATTCAAAAAGCTTTAGATTATTATCAAAGGTGGATTTATGACTTGGTGGCAAATTTTATTAGCAATAGTATTTACAGTCCCTTGGATATATTTATTTGTAATGGAAGTTATATTGCAACCGCTTGCGCAAAATAGTCAATATAAAAAAGATTATCTAAAATGGAACGAAGAACACCCTGACCTTCAGCGACGAAAATGCAAAAACTGCAAATATGCTATAAGCGAAACCTATTTTGAAGGAAGATACCCTCACGGTATCCCACGAAGGCGACAAACCTATTGCACATTGACCAAACGTAAACTTGGTGAGTATAACAAATACTGCATAATATCAGTACCACCAAATGAATACTTTTTCGAGCCTAAAGATAAAAAAGAACTATATCCCAACTCCAATACTCCAATATATTATTCGGCCTACGGTAACTGTTACCATTCAACGCCACATTGTCGCTCAATCAAAAAATCACGAAACATTTATACTAATCGGATTTATATAAACGACCGTTACCCTTGTCCTAAATGTTGGACAGAAAAAGACGGATATTTATATCAAAAAAATTAAAGGTAAAAAGAATTTCTTTGTTTATATTCTGTAAGAAATAATTTCAAGAAAGGAAATTTAACATGTTATTAGGAATTTTTATTTCATTCGTTTTATTGTTGATATTTTGGATTAGAAACCGCATTCTATATATCAAAGATTATGGTATCTCTACAGATGTGATATTTTATCGTTCTACAATTCAATCATATAGCATGCTACACGAAATACCAGGAAAACCTTTGTTCGCTTTAAGTGAAAACTTCTTTAACTACACCGCAAATTTAATCTTAAAATTTGTATTCCTAGTTATATCGTTATTACTTTGTCATTTTATTGATTCTTCAATTTTATCTATTATTATTTCAAGTTTGTTTTTAATAATTGCTATTGGTGACTGGAACGTCTATCGTAAACGTCGTACTTTTTATAAAAACATATCTAACGATTTCACCAAAGAAGCATACCACGGAATGTTTAAGGCGTGTATATGTTCACCTTTATATCAAACATCACTATACATAATTGTTTTTTTATTTTCTTGAATTTTTCTAATTTTATCTTTTAATAAAATCAGAAAGGACGGTAAATTATGCTTTGCAGAAAATGTAAAAAAGAAATACCCGAAAATTCAATATACTGCAACTTTTGCGGCATAAAGCAAACCTTAGACCGCCCTTTTAAAAATCGCGGCAACGGTCAAGGCAGTGTATATAAAGAAAAAAACGGCAAATGGACTGCCGAAGTAACCTTAGGTTATGATAAAAAAGAACTACCGGATGGTACAATAAAGCTACTACGCAAAAGAACCACCAAGTCGGGATTTACTACAAAAAAAGAAGCAATAGAATATTTACCACATTTAAGGCAATCTGTACCAACTATTAACCGCAATATAAAATTTAAGGACCATTACGAATCCTGGCTTGCTATTCATGAAAGAAAAGTTACAAACGACACAATAAACTGCTATAAAGCAGCTTTTAAATATTTTTCTTCCTTGCACTATGTCGAGATAGCAAAAATTCGCACCGAGCATCTGCAAAAATGTGTGGACGAATGTCCTAAGGGTACTCGTACCAAGAAAAATATGAAATCTCTTACAACGGCTCTTTGGCGATATGCAATACAAAACGATATTATTGACCGCAACTATGCCGAATTTATTTATATCCCACCTGAAACAAAGACTGAAAAAACAGCATTCACAACCGAGCAAATAAATTCAATGTGGCAAAATGTCGACAAAATCCCTGAACTTAAATATGTGCTCATTCTAATATATACCGGTATGCGAATCGGTGAATTATTAAGTGCATTAACTGATAAATATAACGAAAAAGAACAATACTTTGTGACAGGTTCAAAAACAAAAGCGGGAAAAGACCGTATAATAACAATCTCTCCCCGCATACTTCCCTTTTTCAAGGATTTTGGTAAAGGCGAATATTTATTTTTTGACAATAACAAAAAAGTAACTGAAAAATATTTTAGAAACAATATTTACTATTCCGCTCTCGCAAAAATTGGTTTAGACGTTATATTGGAAGACGGAACCCATTTATACAACCCCCACTGTTGTAGACACACTTTTGCAACTATGATGAAAAATATCGATGCACCCGCTACCGACAAACAAAAACTTATCGGGCACAGTAAATTTGAAATGACCGCATACTACACTCATACTGATATAGACTCTCTTAAGCAAATTACAGATAAGCTATAATTTGTTTCTTATTGGTCAATCTACTGTGAAACGCACTGTGAAATAAAAAAAAGTTTTTAAAAATTTTTAGATATTTTAGAAAATAATAAAAAACCGCTAAACCCTTTAAATAAAAGGAGTTTAGCGGTTTTTACTGGTCCGAGTGACAGGACTTGAACCTGCGGCCTCTTGACCCCCAGTCAAGCGCGCTACCAGCTGCGCCACACCCGGAAATATTAAAATTTAAGTTGTTATCCTGAAATAACTTTCAGTG
>JAZNLE010000102.1:0-16063 GCA_045578885.1 Acutalibacteraceae bacterium
ATACGGTCGGTAATCTTATGGAGAACGGGATAAGGAATTTCCTCAATAGTCGCCGACATAGCGTCAGTAGTGTTTACTGCGCGGATAATTGCAGGCCAACCTTCGTAGCGGCTTTCATCCTTAACTCCGACACTCTTAATATCAGGCACTACAACAAAATATTGCCAAACCTTACCTGCAAGACCGTTCTTATCGAACTCTTCGCGGAGTATTGCATCTGCTTCGCGTAGAGCGTGAAGTCTGTCGCGTGTGATAGCGCCGAGGCAACGAACGCCAAGACCAGGGCCTGGGAAGGGTTGACGGTAAACCATAGCGTGCGGAAGACCTAAAGCCTCACCCACAACGCGAACCTCGTCCTTAAATAATAACTTAATAGGTTCTACAAGCTCAAACTTCAAATCTTCAGGAAGCCCGCCTACATTGTGGTGTGATTTGACCGCTTTTTTACCCTCTGCCTGCTTGATGCTTTCGAGGATATCAGGATAAATTGTACCCTGAGCCAAGAAAGAAACACCCTCAAGCTTACGAGCTTCGTCAGCAAAAACATTTATAAACTCAGCACCGATAATCTTGCGCTTCTTTTCAGGGTCAGAAACACCTGCCAATAGATCAAGAAAACGGTCAGTAGCGTCAACATAAATAAGGTTGGCATCAAGCTCGCCCTCAAAAAGCTTTATAACATTCTCGCTTTCGTCCTTGCGCATAAGACCGTGGTTAACGTGAACACAAACAAGCTGTTTGCCGATAGCCTTGATAAGAAGAGCGGCTACAACCGACGAGTCAACACCGCCAGAGAGTGCTAAAAGCACCTTCTTGTCGCCAACCTGCGCGCGAACCTCAGCAATCTGCTCTTCTATAAAAGCATCAGCAAGCGCTTTTGTAGTGATGCGTTCCATTGTTTCGGGACGTACATTACTAGACATTGAAAATCCCCCTATATATTAGTTAGTATAGTTATCAAAATAACCCTGAACGAGTATTACAGGTGTACCCTTATCGCCCGAACCTGAAGTCAGGTCGCAAAGAGAACCGATAAGGTCGGTAAGCTGACGGGGTGTTGTGCCCTGAGCTGCCATATTACCTACAAGGTTGCCGTCCTTTTCTTTAATACTCTTAGAAATAGCTGCCTTTAATTCTTCACCCGACAAATCTTTAAAATCATTATCAGCCAAGTATTTGAGCTTTAATTCGTTGGGTGTGCCGATAAGTCCGTCGGTAAATGCAGGAGAAACGCAGGGGTCTGCAAGCTCCCAGATTTTACCCTGTGGGTCCTTAAAAGCACCGTCACCGTAAACCATAACTTCAATGTGCTTGCCTGTTCTTGCAAGAAATTCCTTCTGAATATCTAAAACAAGGCCTTTACATTCATTCGGGAAAAGCTTAATCGAATCTTCGGTAGCCTTATTAGAACCGAGAAGACCGAATTTTTCGTTATAACCGCTACCGTCAACCGAAGCGTTCAAAATCTCGTCAAGACCGTAAACTATTTTAGCGCCGCCCTCTTTTAAAAGACGCTTTGTGCGAGCACGTGTATGAATATCACAAGCCAGTACACAATCGGTATAGTCAAGTATTGCCTTTGCCTGATTAGCGAAAATAATTTCAACCTCAGCGCCGCAGTCTTCAATAAGGTCTTTATAATACTGAACATAATCTACGCCTGTAAACTTGAGCGGATGAACGCCGAACACCTCGCGGTAGTGTTCCAAAGACAAAACATCTGCGTAAGGGTTAATGCCAGCTGCATCAAGCTTGTCCCAATCTGCAAGCTCATTACCAACTTCGTCAGAAGGATATGCGAGCATCAAAACGATTTTTTTAGCGCCCTTTGCAATACCTTTTAGGCAAATAGCAAAACGGTTACGCGAAAGAATCGGGAAAATAACGCCGACGGTACCGCCGCCGAACTTAGCCTTAACATCCTTTGCGATAGCATCAACAGACGCATAGTTGCCCTGTGAACGAGCAACGATAGACTCAGTCATTGCCACTACATCGCGGTCGCGAAGCGCAAAGCCTTCACTCTGGGCCGCCTCGATCACGCTGTCTGTTACGATTTTCACCAAATCGTCACCCTCGCGTATAATGGGGCAACGGATACCCCTTGATACTGTACCAACTTTTCTTTCCATTTGAAGTCCCTCTTATCTAAAATTAAGATTACAGTTTATTTTACCATAAAAATATTATAAAATCTACTATTTTTTATAATTTCGTAAAATTTTTACATTATGCACAAAAATATAAACTCTTGACAAAAATGTTTTAATGTGCTAAAGTATATTAGTAAGATAGAGGCGCGGTATGTTATCAGTAAGTTTTGAATGTTAATTACGGCAGTGAGAGGTCAAAACCGAAAGGAGCAGCCGCCGAAGAGGGTAGCCGGCAGGCGCCACTCTGGTAAGACGAAATAATATTCGGCTTACTGTCGCATTTGCGGAGTGCTATCAACTTTAGGAACACTTATATTGTTTTCTTGACGTTTGATGGCCGAGCAATCGGCTATTTTTTATTGTTAATATTTGGAGGACAAAATTATGAAAAAACCAATTTTTGAGGGCATGGCAACCGCCCTTATCACCCCGATTACCGAAAACGGAATCGATTATGAAGCGTTTGGCAGACTTATCGATTGGCAAATTGAACAAGGCATAAATGCACTTGTTATTGCAGGAACAACGGGCGAAGCTTCAACCTTCAGCGATGACGAGCACCGCGACGCTATCGACTTTGCGGTAAAGCATGTTAACGGCAGAGTTCCCGTTATTGCAGGAACAGGCTCAAACGATACTGCCTACGCGCTCGACCTTACTCGTTGTGCCTGTCGTTCGGGTGCCGATGCGGTTCTCGTAGTAACACCTTATTATAATAAAGCCACCCAAAAGGGACTTATTAAAATGTTCACCGCTATTGCCGACGAATCGACCGTTCCCGTTATCCTTTACGATGTTCCCTCAAGAACAGGTATGGCAATTAAGCCTGAAACTGTGGCTGTTTTAGCTGAACACCCCAATATCGTAGGTCTTAAAGCCGCAAGCGGAAATATTTCCGAAATTGCAAAAACCGCACAGCTTTGCGGTGACAAAATTCACATTTATTCGGGCAATGACGACCAGATTATACCCGTTATGTCGCTAGGCGGAAAGGGTTGCATTTCGGTGCTTTCCAACCTTTTGCCCAAAGAAAGCGTTAAAATGTGCGAAGCATTTTTCGAGGGCGATGTCAAGACCGCCGCTAAGATGCAGCTTGACTTTATCCCCCTCGTTGACGCGCTTTTCAGCGAGGTCAATCCCATTCCCGTAAAGGCGGCTATGGCAAAAATGGGCTTTTGCGAAGATTATCTGCGCTTACCGCTGACACCTATGGAAGATAATACTCGCGCCGTTTTATACGAAGAAATGCGCAAAGCAGGTATCGATATATGATTTGCAACAATTTATCCATAAACGAAAAAGGACACCTTTGCTTTGCAGGGCGCGATACTGTGGATTTGGCGCAAAAATACGGAACTCCGCTTTATCTAATGGACGAAAACAAAATCCGCGAGCACATGCGCGAATATAAAACCGCTTTTGAAAAGTATTTTCCCGCAGGCTCCTGCCCCGAATTCGCAAGCAAGGCGTTTTCCTGCAAGCAGATTTACCGCATCGCCGCGGAAGAAAAAATGAATATTGATGTTGTGTCCTGCGGCGAGATTTATACCGCTGCCGCGGCAGGCTACCCGATGGAAAACTGCTTTTTCCACGGCAACAACAAAACCGACAGTGATATCGCTTTTGCGATGGAAAACAATGTTGGTTTCTTTGTTGTCGACAGCGAGGAAGAACTTTTCGCAATCGACCAAATCGCAAAGCAAAAAGGCGTTAAGCAGAAGATTTTGCTTCGCGTGACACCAGGTATTGACACCCATACCCACGAGAAAATTTCAACAGGCAATATCGATTCAAAGTTCGGTATTGCGATTGATACAAATCAGGCAAAAGAAACCGTCGGCAAGATTTTAAAGCTTTCGAATGTTGAATTTTTGGGATTCCACTGTCATATCGGCTCGCAGATTTTCGACAGCGAACCCTTCGACCTTGCCAGTAAATTGATGTTCACCTTTATTTCCGATATTAAAGCCACCTATGGCTATGTCCCCGAAGTTTTAAATCTCGGTGGCGGATTTGGTGTAAGATATATCGACAGCGACCCCAAAATCAGCTTTACCGAAAAGATTACCGAGATTGCTGAGATTCTAAATAAACAGTCCAAAGCTTTCGGTATCGAAATCCCAAAAATTGCGATGGAACCCGGCAGAAGTATCGTTGCTGACGCAGGTCTTACCCTTTATTCCGTAGGCACAGTTAAGCAAATCACAGGATATAAAAACTATGTGTCAGTTGACGGCGGTATGACCGACAATCCTCGCTACACCCTTTACGAAGCGCCTTATACAGTAATACTCGCCTCAAGAGCTAACGACAAAAAAGACTTTTGCGCCACTATCGCGGGCAGATGCTGTGAGGAGGGCGATGTTATACAGGAAAATGTAATGTTGCCAAAGCCAGAGCGTAACGAAATCTTGGCAGTGCTTACAACAGGCGCCTATAACTATTCAATGGCTTCAAACTATAACCGTGTCCCCCGCCCGCCAGTTGTAATGCTTAACGACAGCGGCGAATATATAGCAATAAAACGCGAAAAATTTGAAGATATTATTTCGTTGGATGTTTAAGACATGATAAACCCACCCTTAAAATTAAAGGGTGGGTCACATTTTTATTATCCGTTTTTCAAATCTCTTATGCTACGCTTAATCGGTTTATCATTTTCGATATATCCGATAACCTCTTCGGGTGTGCCTGCACAAGCGTAAATCTCTCTGCAGACATCGTTTATAAAGCCCTCTCCGATAGAATACTCCATAAACTCTTCAAGTTTGTCATAATAGCCATCGATATCATAAAGCGCTATCGGTTTTGTGTGTCTTCCCAATTGCTTTAAGGTTAATACCTCGTAAAATTCTTCGAATGTACCGATTCCGCCCGGAACGATTATAAACGCATCTGCCAAATCTTCCATTTTAGACTTGCGCTGTGCCATTGTTTCGGTAAAAATAAGCTCGTCACATTGGTCATAAATAACCTCTACGCATTCTTCTCTGAAAAATGTCGGGATAACACCGTAAATCTTACCGCCATTTCGCTTAAAGCCGCGTGCCGCCGCACCCATTAGACCGTGACCGCCCGCACCGAAAACAAGCGCGTGTCCTCTTTCGGCTAAAAATTCGCCGAGTTTTTCAACCTCTTCAATATATTTTTTGTCGATTTTATTGCTTGCCGCTCCAAAAATACAAATTTTCATAACAATTCTCCTTATAAGTTTATTTATCCCATTTATCACAAAGGGAAATTATTTGGTCGGTAAATTTTGCAATATCCTTATTCGCTGCCTGTCGGTATTTATCAACAACCGATAGAAGCCTTCGGCTCGCATTATAAAGTCGTGCAAATGCCGAAGATTCGCGGAATTTAACCGCTGTAATACTTTTCACGATCTTCTTGCGGTTACCCGCTTCAAGACAAATTCCTGTTATCAAATCATACTCCGAACCGCTGTATGGCGCTATGGCAGTAATTCCTGTTTTTTGCTGTACTAATGCCGCAAATTCGTCGCAGACTTCATCATTGCCGTGGTTTACAAAAACTGTCTTAGGTTTTCTTTCAAAACCTGAAATCCAACCTATCAACATATCCCTGTCAGCATGACCGCTGATACCGTCGAGTTGTTCTATATTAGCGTTTATCTTAATTTCTTCGCCGAAAAGCTTGACTGTCGGCGCGCCCTCTATAATTATCCGTCCGAGAGTTCCAACCGACTGATAACCAACAAACAGCACCGTGCTGTCATTCCGCCACAAATTATGCTTTAAGTGATGACGTATTCTTCCCGCCTCGCACATTCCGCTGGCAGAAAGAATGATTTTCGGTGTTTTGTCAAGGTTTATTTTCATCGAGTCTTCACTTGTGACCGATAACCGAAGATTTGAAAACCTTATCGGGTTTACTCCCTTTTTCAAGAGTTCGATTGTTTCCTCATCGAAATAATCGTACAAGTCACTACTGTAAATGTCGGTGGCTTCGACCGCCAACGGACTGTCGACATAGACAGGGAAATCGCCGTATCCTTTTATTAAACCCTGCTCCTTTATTATACGCAAAAGATAGAGCATTTCCTGTGTTCTGCCTATCGCGAACGATGGAATAACCACATTTCCTCCCTTGTCGAAGGTGCTTTGGATAATAGAGGTTAGTTGACTTACATAGTCAGGTCTGTCGCCGTGAAGACGGTTGCCGTAGGTCGACTCTACTACAACATAGTCAGCCTCCTTGGGTTGCCCCATATCGCGAAGTAAGGGACGGTCGCAGTTACCAAGGTCACCCGAAAATACAATAGTTTCGGTACTACCGTTCTCTCGCACTTCAATACTTATGCTCGCCGAACCTAAAAGATGCCCTGCATCTGTAAAAGAAATCTTAATTCCCTTGCAGATTTCATACTGCTTTTCGTAATCACAAGCCACAAACTGCTTTAAGGTTTTCTTTACATCCTCGGCAGTGTAAAGCGGTTGATATTCGTCCTTACCGGCGCGCTTTGCCTTGCGGTTGCGCCATTTTGCCTCAAACTCCTGAATGTGCGCCGAATCAAGCAACATAATTTGACAAAGCTTTTGCGTTGCGAGGGTTGTATAAATATGTCCTCTGAATCCTGCTGAAGTTAATGCGGGGATTTTGCCTGAATGGTCAATATGTGCGTGTGTCAGCAAAACATAATCTATCTGTGACGGAAGCATGGGCAACTGCGCGTTTTCGTAAATATCAGGTCCCTGCTCCATACCGCAGTCAACCATAATTGTCTTGCCGTTAGCGTAAATGACCGTACAAGAACCTGTTACCTCGTGCGCGGCGCCGTAAAATACTATCTTCATTAACAAAGCCCCCAAACTTAATATATTCAAAAAAGCAAACCCCAAGTATAACTTTATGCTATACTTGGGGTTAAATTTTAATTGTCGCACACCATGCATAGCATACCGAAAAAGGTTGCTATTCCTATCAATTATAATTTAACATATTTTAAAGGTTTTGTCAACGATATTTGATTTTCCTATTTTGCAAGCGTTCCACCGTCATTTTTAAAAAGTATCAGTATTTCTTCCTGCTCGAGTGTCAGCATATTGATATAAACCAAAACCTCGGTTTCGCCGTCAGCACACAAGAATTCATAACAGCGCTCCTCCTTGCCTTTATCTGTCGGGATAAGGGCTATCGAGGTTTTTAAAATCTTTAATTCTTTGCTCACCTTTTCTCTTGCCTGCTCGGCGGTATACTCTGCAGTTGGGAAAGCGCGCTCGGTATGATTGGAAAGATAACCGCTCGCTTCATACAGCATAACCTCGCCGTTATCCATCGCGATACCCACTTTCACAAGGTCGGTATAGCAGATTGTCTGACCGTCGAGAAAAGCAAAATTTATAACACAAACACCCTCGTCAATATAGTAATAGGTTTCGACAAAGGGTGAAAGAGAATTGTTTTCCAAAAATCTTTTAGCCTTCTCAAGCGCCTGTTTATAAGAGATTATGTGGCTGTCAACCGCGCGGTTTTTACGCATATAAACAGCATATCCGCCATATCGGCTTATTGTGATATCTGTGTTTTGGTTGCCAAAGCGGTACGCTGCGATTTTGCCCTTTTCTTCGGTCACAAACTCGAGATCAGACACTTCTGCAAAATCGGAAGCTTTTTTCTTGGCTTCCTCTTTTGTAACTTCGGGCGCATCTTCAAGCATTAACGGTTCTTCCTCTAAAATATGGTCGGAATAAGGTCCATCATAAACAAGGGTTGGATAATCCGTAAGCTCGCCCTCAATTTTTTGAAGCGACGAAATCAAATCATTATCAATCGCGCTGTCGATTTTTCTCTCGATTTCCTTTACCCAATAGTCAGAATTATCGAAATCAATCTGCGCGGTAGTAACAATTTTTGACACCTTTTCGGCAGTCTGGCTCAAAGCCGCGATATTATTGCTGTAATCCTGCGGCAGTTCATTATCGCTGTAAAGCTTACCCGAAACCGCAAAGGCATAATTACCCGCTTGCGACAAGAAGCGATTAAGGGTGTCAAGATGTGTGCCCGACGGCAACTGCGACAATGCTGTTTTTGAAATTTCGGCTTCGGTGAGAAGCTCTGCCGCCATCTGACTTAAACGTGCAGGAGTTGTAACATACTGTGCCTTTTTAAGTATTAAGGATATATTATTAAGCGACGCAGAAAAATCATTAAGATTTTTCGAATAATTATTCTTTATCTGTAGCTTTAGCCCCTCATTCTTTTGCGAATTTACGACTATAACCCCCGAAAGCACAACGATAATCGCGCTTAAAAAAGAAACAAGCCTTACAATATTCCGTCTTTTCATAAACATCACCTAAAAGGAGTATTTACAAGAAATTAACAGAATATTTGTAAGGCTTTAAGATTTGTATTTTATTATTTTTTAAAATCTTTAATAATGAGCACCAATACAACAGCACCTATAACCGCAAAGACTGCCACACCGCTTGTTAAAAACGGAGTGTAATTAGTTTTTGGTCTAAATAGTTCAGCAAAAGCAGAATCAATATAATTACGGTCGATGTCTTTTGCTGTATAAAATGTAAGGACTTTTTTCTCGGCATTTTCTATTGTTACATATTGAGTGATAACATACTCACCGCCGCTATCCTTGGTTTCGTGTTCGGTTTTAAAAAACTTTAAATCGTCTTTTCTGATAATCGAACCGTTAGCATTTTCAAACCCCGAAAGTTCATCCGACAAGACGAAAATCTTTTTATCCTCTAAAAGCGATAAATCGAAAATTTCTTTTGAAAGACTGTCAGCAGTTTCGGTTTTTCTTATTTGTTTTGTATTATCGGAATTAACCGCCAAATAAGTAACCCCATTATCCTTGCAATACTTTTCGAGGTCACCTTCGGTCATACCAAGAATTTTTGCAATTTCGGAATTATCATTGCCGTATACAAGCAAACTTTCTTCTGCTGAAACACTAAAGACAAAAATCAAGCAAGCGGCAATAAAGCAAGTAATTTTTTTAAGCACTTAAATCACCTTGTTCTGTTTTTTAGCAGCGGTAAGGGTGTTTTGCATAAGCATTGCGATAGTCATAGGACCAACACCGCCGGGAACGGGAGTAATTGCTTCACATTTATCTTTAACTGCTTCGAAATCGACATCGCCTACGAGCTTACCGTCGACGCGGTTTATACCGACATCGATTACAACAGCGCCCTCTTTCACCATATCGGCTGTGACGAAATTCGGTCTGCCGACAGCGGCTACCAAAATATCCGCCTCTTTACAAACTTCCGCCAAATTCTTTGTCCTCGAATGACAGATAGTAACTGTACCGTTTTTGTGAAGCAAGAGCATACCCATAGGCTTGCCAACGATATTCGAGCGACCGATTACAACACAGGTTTTACCGGTAATATCAATATTCTCATAAGCGAGCATTTCCATAATTCCTGCAGGGGTGCAGGGCACGAAATCATATTCGCCGAGCATAATTTTGCCGACATTTTGCGGATGGAATGCGTCGACATCCTTTTCGGGCAAAATCGCGTTAATAACCGCCTGCTCGTCAAGGTGGCGCGGAAGGGGCAACTGACACAAAATGCCGTTAATACTCGGCTTTTTATTAAGCTCGTCAATAAGGCTCAAAAGCTCCTCTTGAGTGGTATCTTCAGGCAGAGCATATTCTTCGGAAATTATCCCCAAAGCCTCGCAAGCCTTTTTCTTATTAGAAACATAAACCTTGGAAGCAGGGTCTTCACCCACGATAATTACCGCAAGACCTGTAGTAATGCCCCGTTCCTTTAAAACTGCAACTTCTTCTTTTACGCGTTCCTTAACGCTTGCCGAAATCACCTTTCCGTCAATCAGTTTCATTTTCTTCCTCCGTATTTTCACTGAAAACAGACACATACTCTGCCTCAGGCTTTAGTTTCTTTCGTATTACAATTATAGCGGTAACGCTTGCTATACATAGCAAAAATGCCAATAGACAGGAAACCTTAATATTACCCCACATAAGACTATCAGTTCTGAGAATCTCAATAAATCCGCGACCGAAACCGTACCAAGCGCAGTACATCAAGAACACTTCGCCGCTGAAATGACGCTTTTTGCTTAAATAATGAATAAGGAAAAATCCCGTAATACACCAGAGAGATTCATACAAAAAGCAGGGGTGAACAAGTCCTTTGCCCATTTCGGCAATAGTTTTTTCGCTTTCCATTCCCCAAAAAGTACTGTTTGTGAAACTACCGTAGGCTTCCTGATTTACAAAATTACCCCAACGACCGATACCTTGTCCGATAAGAAATCCGAGAGCTCCAAGGTCAAACATATCGGCAATCTTGATTTTCTTTAATTTACACATCAAGCCGCCCGACACAAATGCGCCGATAACCGCGCCGTAGATAGCAATTCCCGCAACACCCGAAGACTCACCGAAGCCGAAGAAATCGGCAATGCTTTCGCATTTCACCCCGTCAAAAATCACATAATACAAACGGGCGCAAAAAATCGCAACAGGGGCGGCAACAAGCACTACATCAAGCATTTTATCCTTGTCGATATCAAAACGCTTGGCGTTTTTGATGCCATAGATTATAGCAAGCAAAAAGCCCGTAGCAATTAAAATTCCGTACCAATAAACATCCCATTGTCTGCCGCCGAGAGAAAGACTGAACGCGACAGGCTTTAAGGTAATATCAATACCGAAAATTGTAACATTATAGGTCATAATTATTCCTCGCTTAAGGGGTTTATCACCGATAAAACGGTCTTTTCATTGTCAAGTAATGAAAGCCTTTTGAACACATCGTCCACAGTGACCGCCTTTAAATATTTAAGCTCGTCAAAGAGGCTTATATCGTTCATTGCGCAATCGACAAACTGCATAGCACAACTTTCGACGCTGTTAAAACTGCGAATAGCGTTGCCGTAAAGCCCGCTACGGATAGCCGAGAATAGTTTTTTATTGATACCGTCAGATTTAAGGCGTTCAATTTCCGCCTTGATTTCCTCGGCAACAATTTTCGGATTGTCCGATTCGCCCTCAAAAATCACAGCATTATATCCGTCACCGCAAAAATGCTCGAAAGAGAAATCGTCATTGATAAGACCGCTGTCCATAAGCTTTTTATAAAGCGGCGAGCAATCACCTGCAATAATTTCAAGCAAAATCTCGGTGCAGACGCGGTCTTTAACCGAGGGCATTTTGGCATAAGGCAATTTGTAACCGAAGCAGAACATCGGCTGTGCTACCGCCAAAGACTGAGAAACCTCTGCTTTGAGCACCTCTTCGGGTTCTTCGGGTTTTATGCGCTCAATTTCGAGCGGTGTACTTTCCTTGATACCACCCTCAACCATTTTTAGTATTCTTTCGGTTTCAACATTACCTGCAATACATAAAAACATATTTGAGGGATTGTAAAAGGTGTTGTAGCACTTGTAAAGTAAATCGGCATCAATCTGCGCAATGCTTTCTGTCGTGCCTGCAATATCGATTCTCACAGGATGGTTTTTATACATAGCAAGAAGCATATTAAACATCACGCGCCAAGCAGGGCTATCGTCATACATACGAATTTCCTGACCGATTATACCCTGTTCCTTTTCGACTGTTGCCTGTGTAAAGTAGGGCGACTGAACAAAGTTTAGCAAGATTTCAAGATTCTCATAAAACAAATTAGAGCAAGAAAACAAGTAACAGGTTTTATCGAATGAAGTAAAAGCATTAGCATAAGCGCCTGTTTTTGCATATTTTGTAAAGGCGTCACCGTCTTCGCTTTCAAAAAGCTTGTGCTCTAAAAAGTGAGCAATACCCTCGGGTACAGTTATTTGCTCGCCGTCAACCGAAAAAGTAGTATCAATTGAGCCGTACTTGGTGCCGAAGATAGCATAACAAGAATTGTACTGCGGTTTTTCGAGTATATAAATCTTAAGTTCCGAAGAATGCACCGCTTTTACATAACTTTCACCGATATCGCTGTGTATAACTTCCTTTAGCATATTACTCCCTCCTTCGGCAAAAGTTTATATACTGTGTGAAGATTTACGCCCTTTGCGGCATAAATAACATCTTCTTTGGTTATATTTTTGATTTTTTCAATAATATCCTCGGGCGAATAGAGGTTCTGGTTATTCACCTTTAGGGCATACCACAAATCGAGCGAATTCTGACTATCATAATAGGTCTTTAATGAATCGCAGATGCTCTTTATCGAAGACTGGAACTCATCACTGGAAAATTCGCCGTTTTTCATAATTTCAAGTTGATTTAGTATCTCGTCTATCGCTTTCTGCGCATTTTCGACCTCAACGCCCGAATCAACAGTCAAAAGACCTTTATACCGTACTGACGAAGCCGCACAATAATAGCAAAGACTCATTTTCTCGCGAACATTTGTAAAAAGACGCGAATAGGGACCGCCGCCAAAGATATCGCACATTACCATAAGCGGTAAAGACAAATCGTCATCACCGTACATATCACTCGAAAATCCCATAACGATTTTACCCTGTTTTACATCCATCTTCTCAAAAACGGTGTTTACTTTTTTGGTTTTCTCGGCAGGCTTGCAAATTTTGCAATCGGTAATATTTTGACGGGAGATTCCTTCAAATCTTTCCTTAACACTCTCAAAAAGACCTTGCGGTACAGCGCTTCCCACAACATGCACGCGGATAAAGGCAGTTTTAAGCATATTCTCCCAAGCAGAATAAAGGCTTTTTGCAGTCACCTTTTCGACATCGCTTACCGTTCCGCATTTTGGAATTCCATAAGGTGTGCCCGAAAACATTTCACTAATCATACGGTTTTTAGCGTAAATGCGCTTTTCGGCAATTTCGCCCTTTATATGCTCAATAGCCTTACGCTTTTCGCGTGCTACATCGTTTTCCATAAAGGCACCGTTCTCGGTATTGGGACTGAAAATCAGATTGAGCAACAGCTGACTCGCCTGCAAACACAAAGAATCGCTGTCGAATGAAAATTTATCATCAATAACCGAAACCGTCATACGAAGCAGTTGACAGTCGCCGTATTTTTCACAGCTCGAATCAAGACGCGCGCCGTAAAGCTTGTTAAGTTTTAAATTAAGGGCAGTAAAATCGGGATAGTCCTTACTGCAGGAAGTCAATATAAATGGCAATAAGGCATTATCCGCCACAGTTGATTTTTGCATCGGTAAATAAAAATTAAAGGATACCGAGGTTGTGTTAAATCTGTGGTTCTGGATAAAAAGTCCCTCTACACCGTCACTTAAAGCAATTACCTTGTTTGACATTTGCTCACTCCGTTAATAATAATTATTGAGTAATTATACCATATAATAGATATTTTTTCCACTACTAATTGAAAAATAAATAATAATATGTTAAAATATACCGTAAAGACACAAATTTTAAACCGAAAGGAGAAGATAATATGAGCAAACCCAAAAACCGTGGTATCAGGATACAGAACAGAATCATTATTTCTGCTCTGCTTTTGATTTTACAGTTAACCTTTCTGTTCTTTATAATCTACGATTCTTCTCTTTATTCGGTATGGGGCTTTACCCTTTCGAATCTTGTGGGTGTGATAACCGCCATCACAATTATCAACAGGCGCGGTAACCCCGACCATAAAATCGTATGGATTATCTTTATTCTGATTTTCCCCATCTTTGGCATCTCGGTTTATATCCTCTGGGGCGGAGGCAGAGTTTTGCCCCATCTTCGCAAGCGAATGGCAGTCTGCGAATCGAAATACAAGGCCTTCCTTAAAGACGAGCATACAACTGTTGACCGTCTTCAGTACTTTGATATTTCCCACTCCCGTCAGGCAGACTATTTAACGGGTGAGTCGGGTTTTCCGCTTTATGATAACACTTCGGCAGAATATCTACCAAGCGGCGAAAAATTTTTGTCCCGTCTTGTTGAGGAAATGGAAAAAGCCAAGGAATATATTTTCCTCGAATTTTTTATCGTCGCAGAAGGATATATGTGGAAACAGATTCACGAGGTTCTCAAGCGAAAAGCCGCCGCGGGTGTTGAAATCAAACTTATTTTCGACGATTTTGGCTCGATAAAGCGTCAGCGAAAGAACTTTGTCAACAAGCTTCGCCGAGAGGGTATTGCAGTTTCGGTCTTCAACCCCATCTCCCCTTTTATGACCACCTTCCAGAACAACCGCAACCACCGTAAAATAGTGGTTATTGACGGACTTGTGGCGTTTACGGGCGGTATCAATATCGGGGACGAATATATAAACCACAAAAAACGCTTCGGTCATTGGATGGACAGCGCAGTTATTATAAAAGGTAACGCCGTTAAAAGCTTTTTGTATATGTTCTGCACTATGTGGAAATTCATAACCGATAAGGATATCGATATGAAATCGCATTTAAAGGACTCCGATATCAAGGATGACGGCTTTGCGCTCCCCTACAGTGACGGGCCTTTATACGAAAACAACCCTGCCGAAGGTATTTATATGCAGATACTTAATTCTGCGCAGAAATATGTTTATATTATGACACCATACCTTGTAATCGACGATATGATGACATCGGCGCTTTGTATGGCGGCTAAGGCTGGGATCGAGGTTTGCATCGTAACTCCCCATATTCCCGATAAATCGTATGTGCACAATGTAACCCAGTATAACTACCTTGAACTTTTGCAAGCAGGGGTTAAAATTTACGAATACACCCCAGGATTTTTACACTCCAAGGTATTTTTATCGGACGACTGCATTGCAACTGTCGGTTCTGTTAATATGGACTACCGAAGCTTCGTCTTCCACTTCGAATGCGGTGTGTGGCTATCCAACAAGGAAACCGCTCTCAACATAAAGCAACACTTCCGCGAGGTTTTGGCGCAGTCACAGGAAATAAAGCTTGACAAATGGCTCAAGCGCCCTCTTAAAACCCGATTAAAACAGGCAATTTTGCATATATTCGGCCCTTTAATGTAATTGACAAGTTGAAATTTTACTGTTATAATAAATATAATATTAAGAATTTATGAAAGGCGGTTATCGAATGAAAGGTTTTTTTAAGTTTATTGTTTCTATTTTCGCACTTTTTGGTGCAGCAGTCGGCGCACTCGCTGTTTTTGATAAGGTTCAGAATAAGAACCGTATAAAAGGCAACTATTTAGAGTGTGATAGCGAAGAAGCAGAATAAACCAAAAAAATCAAATTCCCGTTGCATCACGCAACGGGAATTTTTGTTTTGTAGTTATTTAATAGGATATGTCCAGCCGAAGTTATCGTCAAGCTTGCCCCATTGAATACCTGTTAAGGTATCGTAAAGCATCTGGGTTACTTCGCCGATTTCGCCATTATTTACGGGGTATTTAACACCCTTATAGCAAAGCTCACCGATGGGAGATACAACAGCCGCTGTACCGCAACCCCAAGCCTCTTCGAGCTTGCCCTTTTCGAGTGCGTCTGCCAACTCGTCAATGCTTAAAAGTCTTTCTTCAACTTCGAAACCTTTTTCTTTAAGAACTGCTATACAAGACATACGGGTAATACCGGGGAGAATTGAGCCTGAAAGCATAGGCGTTACGATTTTGCCGTCGATTTTGAACATAACGTTCATAGCGCCAACTTCTTCGATGTACTTGCGTTCTACACCGTCAAGCCACAAAACCTGAGAGTAGCCCTGCTGTGCAGCGCGTTCACCCGCACGGTTTGAAGCAGCATAGTTACCGCCGCATTTAGCGTAGCCTGTACCGCCGCGTACTGCGCGAACGTCCTCGTCCTCGTTCATAATCTTTACGGGGTTGATACCCTCGGCATAGTAGCTGCCAACGGGGGAAGCAATTATAACGTAGGTTGCGTTGTGAACTGCGTGCACACCCAAGGTCTCGTCATTACCAAACATAAAAGGACGAAGGTAAAGTGATGTGCCGTCAGCGGCCGGTGTCCAGTCTTGTTCAACGCGAACAAATTCGGTAAG
>JAZNLE010000103.1:0-31450 GCA_045578885.1 Acutalibacteraceae bacterium
CTTCTTGCCGCAGGCGCTGTGTATGAAATTATCCACAATGCCGCAGGGATTACTAACAAAGCAGTGGTAATTGGCTCATGTGTGTATGCGGCACTTACGGTATTGCTCGGCGACTGGGCATTTTTCCCTGGTGTTATTACCGCAACTGTGCTCTACGGCATTTTTGCAGTTGTTATGATTCTTGTAAATCACAAAGATTTCGACCTTGGTAAAATCGCTTTGGTTTACGGCTTGCCCATACCTTTCGCAACAGCGTTTTATTTCCTTAATAGCATAATAAACAACGATAACGGAATATATTATTTATTACTGTTACTCAATTTTTCTTCTGTTTGCGATATGGGTGCATATTTTACGGGTGTTACTATCGGCAAGCATAAGCTTTGCCCCGAAATCAGCCCCAAAAAGACGGTAGAGGGTGCAATAGGCGGTATTGTTTCGAGCGTAGTATTTACTGTTATAATTTCGCTTTTGTTCGAAAAATTCAGTATAGCGGTTTTACTGCTTACAATTCCGTTTTGCATTTTGGGTATGCTCGGTGACCTTTTTGCATCGGCTATCAAGCGCTCTGTCGGTCTTAAGGACTACGGCAATTTAATCCCAGGTCACGGCGGAATTATGGACAGACTTGACAGCATAATAATGATAGCGCCCTTAATGTTTGTTTGTATAATGTGGGAAATTTTGATATGAAAAGTTTAGTGATTTTAGGCTCGACAGGTTCAATCGGCACACAGGCTCTTGAGGTTTGCCGCCGCGACGGATATAAAGTCAACGCTTTGGCGGCAGGCAGTAATATCGAATTGTTAGAAAAACAGGCAAGAGAGTTCGGCGTAAAGGCGGTTGCAGTTTTCGATGAAAATAAGGCACAGGAACTTAGGATAAAATTAAAGGATACTGATATAAAGGTTTTGGGTGGTGTTGACGGCGTTTGCGAAGTTGCGCAGTACGATGCCGATATTGCCCTTAATTCTATTGTTGGTATAGCAGGTCTTCGCCCGACACTCGCCGCTATTGAGAGCGGAAAGGATATCGCCCTTGCTAATAAGGAAACACTCGTTACGGGCGGTGATATTGTAAACCGAAAAGCCAAAGAAAATGGCGTTAAGATTTTGCCTGTTGACAGTGAACATTCGGCGATTTTCCAGTCACTTCAGGGTAGCCCAAAAAGAAGTCTTCGCAAAATTTTATTGACAGCCTCGGGCGGTCCGTTTTACAAGAAAACGAGAAAAGACCTTGAGAATGTAACCGTAAAGGAAGCGCTTAACCACCCTAATTGGTCGATGGGCGCTAAGATTACTATTGACTCGGCTACCCTTATGAATAAGGGACTTGAGGTTATCGAAGCGGTGCATCTCTTCGGACTTCCTGCAAAGGACATTGAGGTTTTGGTACACAGACAAAGCATCGTTCATTCGGGAGTCGAATTTTCGGACGGCGCTGTTATAGCGCAGATAGGCACACCCGATATGCGATTGCCAATACAGTATGCGCTGACATACCCTGAACGCAGTGACTACGCTTTCGAGCATTTAAGCCTTGCAGACATCGGCACTTTAACTTTTGAAAAGCCCGATACCGATACTTTTAGATGCTTGCCTCTTTGCATAGCAGCTATAACCGAGGGAGGACTGAAACCGACCGCTGTAAACGGTGCTAATGAGCAGGCGGTAAAGCTTTTCTTGGATGGAAAAATCAAATTTTTACAAATTGCAGATTTGGTGGAAAAAGCACTCGAGTCTGTTAATAATAAAAAAGAGTTCACACTCGAAGATATACTAGAAACAGATAAATTATCGCGCGAATGTGTATTAAATAACCTTTAATTTCGAATTACGCATTCCGCATTACGAATTATATTAGTTGGTGATTACGATTTTAAATCTTTGGAATAATGTGTGGCCATATTTGGTGGCAATACTTTTGTTTTTGGTGCTTATTATAATACACGAATTCGGTCACTTTATCGCCGCAAAGCTTTTGGGCGTTAGGGTGAATGAGTTTGCAGTAGGCTTTGGTCCGCGCCTTTTTTCGAAGCAATGGGGCGAGACTAAATATGCCTTTAACCTTGTCCCCTTAGGCGGTTACTGCGCGATGGAAGGCGAGGACGAGGACAGCACAGACAGCAAGGCATTTTGTAATAAGGCGCCTTGGCGCAGATTTTTGATAGTTGTAATGGGCGCGGTTTTCAATCTCTTGTTGGGTGTTATAATCGTTTCGATTATCCTAGCCCCCACCGAAAGATTTACTACTACCACCATTGCCGAATTCGGCGAAAACGCGGTAAGTGTGCAGAGTGGCTTACAGGTAAATGACAAGATATTAAAGGTCGACGGCAGAAAAATTTTCACAACCTACGATTTAAGCTACGCTTTTACCAATGTCAAGGACGGAAAGATTGACATTCAGGTTTTGCGTGACGGCGAAAAAGAGGAACTCGAGGATGTCACCTTCGCTACCGAAACCTATGAGGGTGTCGATTTTCTGACGGTTGACTTTAAGGTCTACGGCGAAGAAAAAACCTTTGGCACTTATATTAAAAACACTATAAATACTTCGGTTTCTTATTGTGTGGTTATCTGGCGCAGTTTTATTGACCTTTTAAGCGGGAAATACGGACTTAGCGCAGTTTCGGGTCCTGTCGGTGTTACGGTGGTTATTGCCAACGCCGCAAAGCAAAGTCTTCAGAATTTACTGCCGCTTATGGCATTTATAAGTATAAATCTCGGTATATTCAATCTTCTCCCCATTCCTGCTTTAGACGGCGGAAGACTTGTGTTTATACTTTTTGAAATGATATTCAGGAAACCCGTACCCCAAAAGTATGAGTCACTAGTTCACACAATCGGCTTCGTGGCGCTAATAGGGTTTATGATTTTGATTGTCGCGAAGGATGTTTTAAATCTAATTTTTTAATTTCTGGAGAAGTTTATGTTTACTAACGATAAAACGGTAAAGGTTAAGGTGGGTAACACCTATATTGGCGGCGGCGCGCCCGTAACGGTGCAGTCAATGCTGTCTGTTCCTGCTCACGATATTAAGGGTAATATCGCTCAGGTTCTTGCGCTTCAAGAGGCAGGTTGTGATATTGTGCGCGTTACTGTGCCCGATACCGAGGCCTTGAAAACTGTTAAAGCGCTCAAAGAGGCGATAACAATACCCTTGGTTGCTGATATTCATTTTGATTATCGTTTAGCGCTCGAAAGCGTTGCGATGGGTGTTGACAAGGTGAGAATTAACCCCGGTAATATCGGCTCTGATGACAAAGTAAAGCTTGTGGCTGATGCTTGTAGGAATGCAGGTGTGCCTATTAGAATCGGTGTAAACTCGGGCTCGCTCGAAAAGGAAATTTTAGCCAAATACGGCTCGGTCACCCCTGAAGCGATGGTCGAAAGCGGACTTTATCATATTTCCTTGCTCGAAAAATTCGATTTTACCAATATTGTTTTATCACTTAAGTCTTCGGACACATTAAAGATGTATAAGGCTTACGAATTGGCCGCCGAAAAGTGTCGTTATCCCTTGCACCTTGGAGTTACCGAAGCGGGCACCGAGAATATGGGTGTTATAAAATCTGCCGCAGGTATTGGCGGACTTTTACTTCGCGGTATCGGTAATACAATTAGAATTTCCCTTACCGACGACCCTGTAAAAGAGGTCGAGGCAGGCAGAAAACTCTTAAAGGCAATAGGTCTTAGAAATGACGGCATAAAGTTTGTTTCTTGTCCAACTTGTGGGCGAACCGAAATTGATTTAATCGGTATTGCCAAAAAGGCGGAGGAACGCCTTAAAGATGTAAACAAGGATATAACAGTTGCGATAATGGGCTGTGTTGTAAACGGCCCTGGCGAAGCGAGCGCCGCCGATATCGGTATTGCGGGCGGTAAAGGTTGCGGAGTGCTCTTTAAAAAGGGCGAAATTATCTGCAAACTTAAAGAAGATGAATTGCTCGAGCGCTTGGTTGAAGAAGTAGAAAAAATGTAATGGAGTAAATTATAATGAGTACCCCTCGGTTTTTAGATGTTTTTTCAGAGTGTATAAGCGGAGATTTGGCGGAAAATCTCAAGACTGCATTACTTACGAAATGCAGTCTTGATATCGAAACGCGAAATCTTTCGGTTGAAATCACTTCGGAAGATTACATAACAAATGAAAATCAAATAAAGCTTAATGTTGCGCTTAAAAATGCGTTACAGCTTAACGACTGTGATATAAAATGCGTTTTCACAAAGTTCGGTGCAGATGCTTGCCGCGATATTGCAGAGGAGCTTAAGATTAAGAACCCTGCAGTAAACGGATATCTGGGTGGCGCGGACTACGAGCTTTTGGACGGTAGACTAATAATCACTTTAAAGCACGGTGGTTATGAAAAGATACTCGAGAGCGGTTTTGTTAAAAACTTCAAAATAGTTGCAGAGAACCGTTTTGGTATTGAGTGTGACTTGGAGTTTGTTGGTCAGCTCGAAGATGTCGAGATGGAATTACCGCCCGTAGAGGTTCTCGAATTTGTAGAAAAGAAGTCGCAAAAAGCAAAGGAAGAGAAGAAAATTTCCTTTGATAAGCGTGCGGACAAGCCTGAAAACGGCATTGTTTATCTCGATAACCCGAAGCAGTTTTATGGAAGAAGAACCGACTTTAGCGGTATAAAATCTATGATTTCGGTAAGCCCAGAGGAAAACGAGGTTTGCTGTTGGGGGCAGGTTTTCGGCAAAGAAGTGCGCACTATTAACTCAAAGCGCGGCGAAAGTAATATTTTAAGCTTTTCTTTTTCCGATTACACAAATTCGATTAACTGTTCGATGTTTATGGACCCCAAGAAAATGGACACGGTATCCGAAGTCAAGGACGGAAACTTCTTGCTTATCCGCGGTTTTTATGAGTTTGATAACTATAAAAAGGACTTTATTTTAAAGCCTAATGCTATGGCAGTTTTGCAAAGCTATTCTGAGACCGACGACTATGAGGGCGAAAAGCGAGTAGAGCTTCATTGCCATACCAATATGTCCGAAAAGGATGCGGTTTGCTCGGCAGAAAGTATTATTGAGCAGGCGTATAAATGGGGACATAAGGCGGTTGCCATTACCGACCATGGCGTTGTGCAAGCCTATCCTGCTGCCGCAGGTGCGGTTAAGAAAATTCGCAAATCGGGTGGCGATTTCAAGCTTATCTACGGTATGGAGGGCTATTTTGTAGACGATACCGATTTGGATATCAGTTCTTTAAGCGCTAAGCAAATTAAACGCTATCATCAAATAATTTTGGTTAAAAATCTTGTAGGACTTAAAAATCTTTATAAGCTTGTGTCTGATGCGCATATCAATAATTTTAAGGGCAGACCTTTAACCCTTAAAAGCAAGCTTGACGAACTCAGAGAGGGACTTATTATAGGTTCTGCTTGTGAAGCAGGCGAGCTTTTTCAGGCAGTTTTTGAAAACAAGCCAGAAGAGGAACTTTTGAGAATAGCCGATTATTATGATTATCTTGAAATTCAGCCTCTTGGCAATAACGACTTTATGGTGCGCGAATCAACCTTGCCCGATAAAAAGGACAAAAAGGGCAATGTTATTCCGAACCGCTTCCGCCATGTAACAAGCGTCGAGGTGCTTAAAAACTACAACCGTAAGATTGTTGAAATTGCGGATAAACTCGGTAAGCCTGTAGTCGCTACGGGCGACGTTCACTTCCTTAAAAAGAGTGATGATATAATCCGTAAGATCTTGATGGCAGGGCAAGGCTACGAGGCGGAAGATTTCGACTATCAAGCACCCCTTTATTTTAAGACAACACAGGAAATGCTTGATGATTTTTCATATTTCGGCGAGCGCGCAAAGGAATTTGTTATAGACAATCCGCAAAAAATTGCCGATATGGTAAGCGACGATGTTATCCCTGTACCCGATGGCAACTATCCGCCTGTTATTGAGGGCTCGGATGATTTGCTTCGTCAGATTTGTTGGGATAATGCTCATAAAAAGTATGGCGAAAATGTGCCCGAAATCGTCGCAAAGCGACTTGATAAAGAGCTTAATTCAATTATCAATAACGGCTTCTCGATAATGTATATTTCGGCGCAGAAACTCGTTGCCTACAGCGAAGAAAACGGCTATCTCGTTGGCTCGCGTGGTTCGGTTGGTTCTTCTTTTGTTGCTACTATGGCGGGAATTTCCGAGGTCAACCCATTAGCACCGCACTATGTATGTCCCGAGTGTCAGTACAGCGAGTTCTTCACAAAGGGCGAAGTCGGTTCAGGCTTTGACCTTCCCGAAAAGAACTGCCCTCACTGTAACACACCGCTTCACCGCGACGGTCACGATATCCCGTTTGAAACCTTCCTGGGCTTCAAGGGTGACAAGGTGCCTGATATCGATCTTAACTTCTCGGATATTTTCCAGACTGAAGTTCAAAAATACACCGAAACCCTTTTCGGTAGCGAAAACGTGTTTAAAGCGGGGACGATTTCTACCGTTGCCGAGAAAACCGCTTTTGGCTTTGCAAAGGCTTATGCCGAGAAAAAGGGAATCACTCTTAGTAATGCCGAGTTGTCGCGTTTGGCGGCACTCGTGGAGAATTCTAAAATCAAGACCACCACAGGTCAGCACCCTGCAGGTATGATTGTCGTGCCAAATACCCATACAATTTATGATTTCTGCCCGATACAGCACCCTGCAAACAAGGCGGAATCGGGGGTAGTTACCACCCACTTTGACTTTCATTCTATCCACGATACAATACTAAAGCTCGACGAACTCGGTCATGTTGTGCCGACAACTTATAAGTACTTAGAAGAATATTCAGGTATAAAAGTAAGTGATATTTCAATGAGTGATGAAAAGGTTTATAGTCTCTTTACTTCACCTGAGGCTTTGGGTGTCACACCCGAGGATATCGATTCTAAAACAGGTACATTCTGTATCCCCGAGTTTGGTACAAAGTTTGTACGCGATATGCTTGTTGACTGTAAACCTAAAAACTTCTCCGACCTTTTACAGATTTCGGGACTTTCCCACGGTACAGATGTTTACCTCGGCAACGCTAAAGACCTTATCGACAATGGTACCTGTACTATTTCCGAAGTTATCGGTACGCGTGATAATATTATGGTGTATTTGATACATCAGGGCATGGAAGAGGGCAGAGCTTTCCAAATTACCGAAACGGTGCGTAAGGGTCTTGTCGCTAAGGGTAAGGTTTCCAAGGAAGATTGGGGTAAGATGGAGGACGATATGCGAGCAGTAGGTGTGCCTGAATGGTATATCGGCAGCTGCTACAAGATTAAGTATATGTTCCCCAAGGCTCACGCGGCGGCTTATGTTATCGGTGCTTTGAGGCTTGCTTGGTACAAGGTTTATAAACCGCTCGAATTTTACTGTGCATATTTTACCGCGCGTCCCGAAGACGTGGATGTGCCTGTTATTATGGGTGGAATTAACGCGGTGAGAAGATATTTGCAGGATATTAAGGCTAAAGGCAAGGAAGCAACCCAAAAAGAGCTTGATGTCTACGAAAATATGCTTATTTTCAACGAGCTTATGTCAAGAGGAATTGAGATTTTACCGATTGATCTCGAGAAATCCCACGCCATGAAATATCTGCCCGAAGACGGCAAAATCCGTCTGCCTTTCGGTTCACTTTCGGGTGTTGGCGAAAAGGCGGCTTATGCAATTTACGAAGCGGCGCAAAAGGGAGACTTTATATCAAAGGAAGACTTCCAATTAGAAGCAGGCGTTTCCAAGACTATTATCCAGAACCTTGCCGACCTCGGCGCACTTGATTCATTACCTGATACAAATCAAATATCTATGTTCTAATAACAAAAATCCCGATGCATAACGCATCGGGATTTTAATGTTATTTCCGCTTCTCCATAGGGATATAATCTCTATGCGGTTGCACCGCCATATAAGCAGGGCGTATAATCTTACCTGCATTAAGTATTTCTTCAATACGGTGGGCAGACCAACCTGTAATACGCGCAATAGCGAAAATAGGAGTGAATAATTCGCGTGGAAGTCCCAACATATCATAAACAAAACCGCTGTAAAAGTCGACATTTGCGCTGACACCTTTATACATTTTGCGCTGTTTTGAGATAAGCTTGGGCGCGATTTCTTCAACCTTACTGTAAAGGGCAAATTCGTCTGCGAGCCCTTTTTCTGCCGAAAGGTTTTTAACATATTCTTTGAAAACTTCGGCGCGTGGGTCGGATACAGAATAAATCGCGTGGCCAATACCGTAAACAAGACCTGTCTTGTCAAAGGCTTCCTTATTAACGATTTTGTCTATATAAGCGCTGACTTCCTCGGTATCGCGCCAATCCTTAACATTTGCCTTAATGTCCTCAAACATAGCCGCAACCTTAAGGTTTGCGCCGCCGTGTTTGGGGCCTTTCAAGGAGCCTAATGCCGCCGCTATCGCCGAATAGGTGTCTGTGCCCGAAGAGGATACAACGTGGGTTGTAAAGGTCGAGTTGTTACCGCCGCCGTGCTCTGCGTGGAGAACGAGTGCCATATCAAGTACCTTTGCTTCAAGCTCGGTATATTTGCCGTCAAGGCGAAGCATATAAAGTATATTTTCGGCGGTCGATAATTCGGGACGGGGAGCGTGAATAAAATAACTGTCGGTTTTTTTGGTATGATAATTATAGGCATTGTAGCCGTAAACCGCCAAAGAGGGAAAACGAGCTATAAGCTGTAAGCACTGGCGGATAAGGTTTGGAATGCTTGTATCATCTGCCGAACGGTCATAAGAATAGAGGGTTAACACACTTCGCGCAAGGGAATTCATCATATCAGCCGACGGCGCTTTCATTATAACATCGCGCACAAAGTTGTCGGGCAGAGTGCGAAGCGCGGCTAAATCGGTTTTGAAATCTGCTAATTGTTCTCTTGTCGGAAGCTCGCCGAACAGAAGAAGATATGTAACCTCTTCAAATCCAAAACGGTTTTGTGAGGTGAAATCGGCAACGATTTTCTTTACATCATATCCGCGGTAGTAAAGCTCACCTGGGCAGAGGACCTCGTTTCCGTCAACTACCTTTCGCGCGATTATATCCGATATTTCGGTAAGACCTGTTAAAACACCCTTACCGTTAAGGTCACGAAGACCTCTGAAAACCTTATGCTCTATGTTAAGCGCAGGGTCGATTTTGCAGTTGCTAAGGCAAAGCTGTGTGTATTTGCCTATTTGGGTATCAAAGGAATTGTTGGTGGTTTTAATACTCATTTTACCCCTTCTTTCTTTTTTTATATTTATATTTTGATAATTTTTGAAGTGTATTCAAGTCCACATTCTAAAGGTTTCTTGAGTGAAAGACAGTATAAATCGGTAGCGAGACATTCGGTTTTGAAAACCTTTTTAGCTATGTTACCGAGTGCTTCAATTTCGCCCGCGCGCATTACAACAGGTATTTTCGAAGCTTTTACATTTTGTCGCAACAGCTCTTCGCCAGTTTTATTAAACCCTAAAACCCGTAAATAAGGCGGAACTTTTAAGAACATACTGTTATCAATACTTAAAAAAGCTGACAAAATGAGCCGTCTTATTCGCGCTAAAGTGTAACGCTTAACCTTTATATTTGCATAAAGTTCTTCTAAGGTAGTGGCGGTTTTTATTGCTGAGAAAAGCTTGTTTTCGACTCCCTCGCTTAAATCGGGAAGTGATGATAGTTCTTCTAAAGTTTTGGTTCGAAGAACAGATAAAACTGCATTCTCAATTTTTGAAATATCCGAATGATTTGCATCTTTAAATAAATGTATGATTTCTTTCGGTATATATTGTTTACATATGGAAAAATCATTTTGCTTAATTTTTTCGCGCAAAGCAGAAGCGCTTACAAATTCTTCGTTCATATCACTGCTATCGTGCATAGCGCCAAGGCGTTTTACGGTTTTAAATGCCATTTTAGAATTTATATTCTTTGCGGCGGCGATATATTCTATAGCAAGGTTATTATTTGCGCCTTCTAATATGCCCACTTTAGCACCGCATTCTTCTGCGGCATTTTGGCGCGCTTTGGCAAAGGTGATGCCTTGGTCTAAATAATGCGGAAGTGCGGCGGAAAATTTTTGCGAGGATAAGATTTCGGCAGTTTCTATAAGGTTTTCGGTTTCCCCGCACTCACTACCGAACATCAAGGTGTCACAGCCGATAGCATCAAGCAAGCTTACACCGCCAAGCGCAAAGTTCTGCGCGGTCGACATAGAGTAGCAAACGGGCAGTTCAATTACTAAGTCTGCACCGCATTCGAGAGCCGCTTCTGCGCGCAGTCGCTTGTCAAAAATAGCGGTATCTCCGCGTTGCACGAAATTACCGCTTATAACACAAACAACTGTGCCATGTTTTTTAGCCTCATTTATTAGGTATTTATGACCATTATGCAGTGGGTTAAACTCTGCAATTATGCCTATAACCGACAAATTATCACTTCTTTGCAAAAAAACTTGAAAAAGCTGTAAAAGTATAGTATCATTATATTTATATGATAACATATTTTGGTATCCAATTCAATATTTTTTTAGGAGGCACAAAAAATGAAAATTTTCGTTGTAAATGCAGGTAGTTCGTCACTTAAGTATCAGCTTATTGATATGGAAAACGAACAGGTATTGGCAAAAGGCCTTTGCGAGCGTATCGGTGTTACAGGCGCTATCACACACAAGGCGGCTGACGGCAGAGTTTATTCCGCAGATACCGCAATGCCTACCCATACCGAAGCTTTTGAAGCGGTAGTTTACGCGCTCACAAAGTCTGAAGCAAAGGTTATCGATTCTTTCGACGAGGTTTCGGCTATCGGTCACCGTATAGTGCAGGGCGGCGCTATCTTTAAGGGTTCTTGCCTTATCACACCTAAGGCACTCCAGGATATTGACGACCTTGGTGCATTGGCACCTCTTCATAATCCTGCTCACGTTCTCGCTATTAAGGCTTGCATTAAGACCTTCGGTGAAGAAAAACCGCAGGTTGCAGTGTTTGATACATCTTTCCATCAGACAATGCCCGAGCATGTTTATATGTTCGCTTTACCTTACGAATATTATGAAAAGTACGGTGTTCGCAAGTACGGCGCACACGGTACAAGCCACGACTTTGTAAGCAACAGACTGGCAAGTGTTATGGGCAAGGACAGAAAAGATGTTAAAATCATTACCTGTCACTTAGGTAACGGCTGTTCTATCACCGCTGTTAAAGACGGCAAATGCTTTGATACCTCAATGGGCTTTACTCCTCTTGACGGCTTTATGATGGGTACACGTACAGGTACTCTCGACCCCTCGGCTTTAACATTTATCGCTGAGAAAGAAAATCTCACCCCCGCTGATATCAACCGTATCTGCAATAAGGAATCGGGTGTACTCGGTGTATCGGGCGTTTCTAATGACAACCGTGACGTTGCAGCAGCTGCCGCTGAGGGTAACCACAGAGCACAGCTTTCTATCGATATGCAGCGTTATCAGATTCTCAAGTTCGTAGGTTCTTATATTGCCGCTATGAACGGTGTTGATGCTATCGCTTTCACAGGCGGTATCGGTGAAAATGACCCTGGTCTTCGCGAGTTTGTTTGTGAAAACTTGGCTTATGTTGGTGTTGAGATAGACAAGGAAAAGAACGCGCTTCGCGGCGAAGAAATCAAGATTACAACCGACAACAGCAAGGTTGCAGTTTATGTTATCCCCACTAATGAAGAGCTTGCAATCGCAAGAGATACTTTGAAAATCATTTCTGAATAATAGGTGATAACAATGACCTTACAGCAAGTCAAGTCCAACATTAAAAGCGGTAAGTATGACAATGATTTTGTGATGCTTTACGGCGACAGTATATTGGCTCGCAACCGTTATTATAGCGCATGCGTTGAGTTTGAAAAGCTGTACGGTGACAAGGGTGATATCCGCATTTTTTCCGCCCCCGGCAGAACCGAAGTCGGCGGCAACCATACCGACCATCAGCACGGCAGTGTTGTTGCGGGCGGTGTTGATATGGATGTTATTGCGATTGTAGGTCCTAATGACGATAATACAATCCGCGTTAAGTCCGAGGGATATGATATGGATGTTATCACTGTCGGCGACTTTGAGAAAAAAGAAAAAGAAGTCGGCAGAGCAATCTCGCTTATCCGCGGTGTATGTGCTAAGTTTACAGAGCTTGGCGCAAATGTGGGCGGTTTCAATGCATATACTACCTCTAATGTTTTAAAGGGCTCGGGCCTTTCGTCTTCGGCGGCTTTCGAAGTTTTGCTCGGTAATATTTCAAACGGTCTTTTCTATGATAAAAAGGCTGATGCTATCGAAATTGCGAAAATCGGACAGTTTGCCGAACGCGAATATTTCGGCAAGCCTTGCGGTCTTCTCGATCAGATGGCATCTTCTTTGGGCGGTTTTACCTATGCAGATTTTAACAACCCTGCAGAACCGATTACCGAGAAAATCGACCTTGATATCAAGAAATCCGGTTACACCCTTTGTGTAGTTGATACGGGCGGAAACCACGCCAATTTAACACAGGACTATGCAGACATTACTATCGAATGTAAGCAGATAAGCAATGCTTTGGGTGTTGAATTTTTGCGTGATGCCGATACTAAGAAATTCTATTCCTCGTTGGCTTCGCTTCGAAAGGAGTTTGGCGAACGCGCAGTTCTTCGCGCTTTTCACTTCTTTAACGAGCAAGACCGTGTATTAAAACAGCGCGCGGCTCTCCTCAAGGGTGATTTCAAGGCATTCTTGAAGCTTGTTAATGAATCGGGTCAGTCTTCATTTGATTATTTGCAAAATCTTTATTCAACAACTGCAGTAAAAGAACAAGGTCTTTCTTTGGCTATTGCTCTTACAAAGCAGTTCTTGGGGGACGACGGAGCTTGCCGTGTTCACGGCGGCGGTTTTGCGGGCACCATTCAGTGCTACATACCTACCGACCGTCTTATTGCTTACAAGCAAATGATTGAAGAAGTTTACGGCGACGATAGTTGCAGCGTACTTTCTATCCGTCCTGTTGGCGGTTATGAAATCGAATTATAATTTATAATAGAAAAAGGGCAGTGATGTTTTATCACAGCCCTTTTGTAATTTTATCATATTTCAAGCTATTTTTGTTCTTTGTCGCTCATGCCGCGACGGACACGCCCTTTCTTGTGTAGGCGAAAAGAAAGGGCGGAAAGATTCACCTAAGGGGGAATTTCGATTTCCCCCTTAGGTGACGGTGATTTTCTTTTATAAAACCGCCACATAAGAGTGAAAACTGTGTTTTCAATTCGGTGGCTAGTTTTTTAAAATCTATGATTGTATTTCCGTCACCATATCCCCTATAAACGACAAGGGTTTCAACCTTGACCCATTTTTATAATCTAAAAACATATTATAAAAATAAGAAAAAACTTTTGGGTTTTACGCTTTTTTATTTTGTAATATTTCGGGGAGTTGGGCAATTATTATTGCTGCGAACATTATGACACAACCTAAAATCTCATTTATTTTAAGTGTTCCTGACGAGAAGAGCACACCGCCTAAAACGGCAAATACACTTTCAAAGCTCATAGTAATAGAAGCGACTGCAGGCTCGGCAAATTTCTGACCGACAATCTGGAGTGTATAGGCAACACCGCTTGACATTATGCCAAGGTATAAAATCGGCAGAGCGCCGTCCAGAAGTCCTGAAAGGGTTAGTGTTTTGAGGTCGAATATAAGCGCACCTATAAGGGACAGAACACCCACTATAAAGAACTGCATAATCGACAGTTTTACACCGCCTGTGATATCAACATATTTATCGACCGACAAAATATGGAAAGCGAAAGCTATCGAGCAGGTGAAGACAATAAGGTCGCCCGTATAAAAACCGCCGATTCCGCCTGAAAAGCAGAGAAGATATATACCGCCTGCAGCCAAAAGACCGCCAAGCCACACTAACAGCCCTACCTTTTTGCGCAGGAAAACCGAGAAAATCGGCACCAAGACAACATAAAGCGCGGTAAGAAAGCCCGCGTGGGCTTCGGCAGGGGCATTTTTCGGGTAAAGTGACATACCAAACTGTTGCAGATTGGAAGCGATAGTAAGACAAATACCGCAAACTATACCGCTTATGTAATATTCTTTCCTCAATTGTTTATCATGAGGGAAGAATGTTTCTTTATTTTTAATGGTGGTAAGTTTCCAAAAGATAAATAGAACTATTGTCGCAATGAATGAACGGCAAGCGCTTATAGTAAATGTAGGTACAGTGTCGCTGACCATATTCTGAGCCACGAAAGCCATTCCCCAAATAAGCGCGGCGAGCCCTAAAATGAGAGTACCTTTTAAGTTGTTAGTTTTCATTGAGCTTGTCCTTTCTCATTGTAAGAGAAATACGCTTTTTGCCTAAATCTACACCCAAAACCCAAACCTTTACAATATCGCCAACCTTTAAAACCTCGCTCGGATGTTTAATGAAACGGTTGGTGATTTGGGAAATGTGAACAAGACCGTCTTGGTGAACACCAATATCAATAAATGCGCCAAAGTCGATAACATTGCGGACAGTTCCTGTGAGCTCCATACCTGTCTTTAGGTCTTCCATCGACATAATATCGGTGCGAAGCAAGGGGGCAGGCAGTTCGTCACGAGGGTCTCTGCCAGGTCGCTCAAGTTCTTTTATAATATCTGTAAGTGTGGGAACACCTATTTGTAATTCTTGCGCTAATTCGCTGAGTCCCTTTTTTTCGGCGATTGTAGAAACGCTTTTCATAGCCTCGGTATTAAGGTCTTTTTGTGTTAAATCGCAAAGCTTTAAAAGTTTTTCTGCCGCTTGGTAGCTTTCGGGGTGAACGCCCGTGTTGTCAAAAGCATTTTTGCCGTCGATAATTCTAAGGAAGCCTGCGCATTGCTCGAATGCTTTGGGACCGAGTTTTGCAACCTTCAAAAGCTCCTTACGGCTTTGGAACCTGCCGTTTTCCTCGCGGTAGTTTACAACATTTTTAGCCACTGCAGGACCTAAACCTGCCACGTGTGAGAGCAGCTGCACCGAAGCTGTGTTAAGGTCTACACCAACGCTGTTAACACAAGACTCAACAACGCCGTCAAGCGCACTTGTTAGGCGGTTTTGGGGCATATCGTGCTGATATTGACCGACGCCGATTGCCTTGGGCTCGATTTTAACAAGCTCGGCAAGTGGGTCTTGAAGTCTTCTTGCAATTGAAACCGCGCTACGAAGCGATACATCATAATCGGGGAATTCTTCAGCCGCGAGTTTCGAAGCCGAGTAAACACTCGCGCCCGCTTCGCTTACGACCATATAGGAAACGCCGTTTGCCATTTCTTTGATAACATCAGCCGCGAAAACCTCGGTTTCGTGACTTGCGGTGCCGTTGCCTATTGCAAAAACCTCAACATTGTGCTTTTTAACGAGCGCTTTTATGATAATTTTAGCATTTTCAATGTCGTTCTTAGGCGGTACAGGATAGATAACGCCTGTGTCAAGCACCTTGCCTGTACCGTCAACAACAGCCACCTTACAGCCTGTTCTGTAACCGGGGTCAAGACCTAAGGTTACCTTGTCTTTAAGGGGAGGCTGCATAAGAAGTTGACGAAGATTGGTTGAAAACACCTTGATTGCCGATTCGCTTGCGCGGTCGGTCAGCTCCGAGCGGATTTCACGCTCGATAGATGGGAAGATAAGGCGACTGTAGGCATCCTCTGCCGCGGCCTTTACCGTGTCGGTGGCAGGGGAGTCCTCTTTAATATGATTCTTGGCTATAATAAACATAGCCTTGTCCTTGTCGAAGTCGATTGAAACCTTTAAGAATTCTTCCTTTTCACCGCGGTTTATAGCGAGTATACGGTGGTCGGCAATTTTGGCAACACTTTCGGTATAATCTGCGTACATTTCGTAAACATCGAGGTCTTCTTTGGCACCCTTGACTGTTAAAATGCCGTGAGCCGAGCAGACAAAACGCATACGCTTGCGGATATCTGCATCGTCCGAAATTTTTTCGGCTATAATGTCCATAGCACCCTGTAAAGCATCTTCGGCGGTTTCTACGCCGAGTTCGGCGTTTATGAAATCTTCAGCCAAAACGATAGGCTCGGGGCAAGAGGGGGCTTGTTCATAGATGATATCTGCTAAAGGCTCAAGACCTTTTTCTTTAGCAACTGATGCTCTTGTCTTGCGCTTTTTCTTATAAGGACGGTAGATATCGTCAAGCTCGGTCAAGGTGACCGCGTTTTCGATAGCCTCGACAAGCTCGTCTGTCAAAGCGCCTTGTTCTTCGATAGAAGCCTTGATTTTTTCTCTTGTTTCGTCCATATTGCGAAGATATGAAAGCCTGTCATTAAGCTCGCGTAAAACTTGGTCGTCAAGCGAGCCTGTTGCTTCCTTACGGTAACGGGCAATAAAAGGAATAGTGTTTCCCGCGTCGATAAGCTCTATTGTATTTTCCACCTGAAAAGGCTTTAAATTAAATTCTTCCTGTATTTTTTTTAAAATATCCATTTTAACACCTCAATTATTAGCATTATACCATTTTTTGAGAGGTTTCTCAACAATAAAATTACTATTGTTTTTTTATTCAGTTTGGTATATAATTGATTTGCATTATAATAAGGGAGATAGATTCGGTTGGATATAATTGACACTATAATATCTGCAATAGGTAATGCATACCCTACTGCAAAGGTTATTTATGCCGTTATCGGTACAGTGCTTACCTATCTTACATTTCATAAAACAATCTATAGGATTTTGGGTTTCTTTTTCACAAGAAAGTTCAAGCCTACAAAATGCAAGCACAAGTATGCTGTTGTAATCGCCGCAAGGAACGAGCAATCGGTTATAGGTAACCTGCTTGACAGTATAAAACAGCAAGACTATCCGCAAGAACTGTTGACGGTTTTTGTCGTGGCGGATAACTGCACCGATAAAACTGCCGAGGTTGTGCGAGAACACGGTGCTATTTGTTATGAGCGTTTTGACAGTGAGCGCAAGACTAAAGGCTTTGCACTGCAGTATTTGTTCGAGTGTATCGAGCGCGATTACGGAACAAAATCTTTTGAGGGGTACTTCGTTTTCGACGCTGATAATCTTTTAAAGGAAGATTATATTTCCCGTATGAATGATTCGTTTGATGCAGGAGAGAAGATTATCACTTCCTACCGCAATACCAAGAACTTCACAGAGGGTTGGATTGCTTCTACATATGCTCTGCATTGGCTTCGTTCAATAAGACAAAATCACCGCGCAAGGAGTGTACTACGCCTTGCTACCAACATTCAAGGTACGGGCTTTTTGTTCTCGAATGAGATTGTTGAAAAAGGCTGGAAATATACTTCCCTTACAGAAGACCGCGCTTTGACAGCCGATGCCGTGGCGCAAGGGTACCGAATTTCCTACAACGATAAAGCCGAGTTTTATGACGAACAGCCGATAAGCCTTCGTGTAGCGCTTCGTCAACGTCTTCGTTGGTCAAAGGGACATCTTTTAGCCTTTGCCGAAACAGGACCGTATCTGTTTATAAATATCTTTTTTGGAAAGTTGTTTATAAAAACCCGTTTTACCGATAAGCAAAAAAAAGAGAAGCAACCTCTCACTTTAAAGAGAGCGGCGCTCGGGTTTGTGGAGTCTATCCGTCACCGCTTTGCTTCGTTTGATACACTAATGCAGTTGACACCCTTTTCGGTATTCAACCTCGCACGTTGGATGATAGTTCCGCTCTTTATGTACGCTTGTTATTGTTATAACGGTGGAATTGAGAATATAACATTTTTCTCGGGTGGTACATATTTGGCTGAATTTTTGCGTTGGCTGTTCCCGTTCAAAATCACGCTTGATTCGGGAGTGGACGCTTTCTTTACAGGTTTTTTGATGCAAGCCTGGTTGCGAATTTTGTATCGCTTAGGCGCTTATATCGAAAATACGGTTGTGGCGATATATCTCTTTATTATCGAGCATAAGCGTATTGTTAAAATCCCGTGGTATAAGAAGATTTTATATACACTCACTTGGCCGATATTTGATATTATCGGCAGATATACAACCTATGTAGCGCTCTTTGTAAAGGTTACCTGGAAACCTATCCCTCACGAAAGTAAGATTACAATTGACGATATTAAGAAGAATAAAGAAAAGGTAACGAAATAAAAAACACGCTTCCAAAACGGAAGCGTGTTTTAACTTGCTTTTATTTCACTTTCTTTGCCTTATATCTTTTCCAGATAACCCAAAGGGGACCTGAAATAAATACCGACGAAATTGCACCTGAAACAAGACCGAATGCCATCGGAATAGCGAAGGTACGAAGTGTTGTAAGACCGAAGAATTCAGCCACAACAACGATGGTTACAACAGCAACGATGGTGGTAACGGTTGTAACGATATTACGAATCATAACCTTATTAACACTCTTGTTTACAAGCTCGCCGATTTCAAGGTCGGGGAAGAGTCTTTCGTTTTCGCGGATACGGTCGTAAATAACGATGGTATCGTTAAGCGAGTAACCGAGGATTGTGAGTATTACCGCGATGTAGTTTGAGTCGATCTGAAGTCTGAAAACAACGCAAACCACAAATGTGATAAGAATATCGAAAACAAGCGCGCAAAGAGCGGTTAAAGCCGCAGATACACCGCCGATTCGTCTGAAACGGAAGCCAACATAGATTATTACCAAAACAGCGGTAATAAGCATAGCAACTATACTCTTAAGGAAGAAGGAGCCTGCGATTGTCGGGCTTACCGAGTTCGAGTTGTAAAGCTCGATATCGTTATCCTTAAATTCCTTTTGAAGAGCGGATGTTAACTTTTCCTGTGTCTCGGCAGCGAGCGCTTCATTACCGATAAGAGCGATTTCAAATGTCTTAGTATCGCCTGCAAGTGAAGTGCTTTTCGAGATTGTAAAGGATTTGTCGATGTTTTTCTTTACGATTTTCTCAATTTCGGCATCCTTAACTTCGTCCGAGTAGGAGTAAGAAATTTTGGTACCACCCGAGAAGTTGATGTCAAGGTCTACACCGAAAATTCCTGCACATACAGCACCGATTACGAAGATTGCAAGATAAATGATAAGTACGGGTTTAAAGGTTTTATTATAATTGATATTAAATTCACGCATTTTTGTTACCTCCGTAAAGCCAGGGTTTTCTCATGAACTTGAACTGAGAAACGCTCTTAAGCATATTTTTAGAGGCCCAAATGCCCATTATAAGATTGAAAATTGTACCGATAAGTAAGGTATAACCGAAGGAGTAGATAGAACCTGTAATCTGTGTTCCGAAGAGTGACATCAAGGGTGAGAAGATTTTAGCGAGGAAGCTGTCAGGAGTACCGAAAGCACCCATAAGTACTATAGATACAATAACGATGGTAACGTTACCGTCGATAATAGCGCTAAGCGAGTTCTTATAACCTGAATCAATCGCGCCGTCGATGGTCTTGCCCTTCAGGAATTCGTCACGGATACGTTCAGCTGCGATAACATTACAGTCAACACCCACACCGATTGAAAGGATAATACCTGCAATACCGGGGATTGTAAGGGTAAAGCTGTTAGCGTTCGGGAAGTAACCCGAAATGCAAGCAATAGAACCTGCGAGCTGACCTAAAAGTGCGATAGAAGCGATAACACCGTTAGCACGGTAGCGCAAAATCATAAGCAAGCAGATAAGGCCGAAAGCGATAGAACCTGCGATAAGCATTACATTCAAAGCGTCAGAACCAAGTGTCGGAGAGATTATCTGCAACTTGCTGTCGTCAACAGTCAGAGCGAATGGAAGAGAACCTGCGTTGATTTTGTCAGCAAGTTCTTTTGCCATTTTATCGTCTTCCATACCTGTTATGTAAGCAGTACCGCCTGTGATAGCCTCGTTAACCGAGGGAGCCGAAAGCAAGGTTTCGTCCATCCAGATAGAGATGGTTTTGCCTACTAACTTTTGGGTAGCGGTGGCAAATTTCTTGGTTCCGTTCTCGTCAAAGTCGAGATAAACTACATAATTGCCGTCTTCATCAACACCTGCGGTTGCCTGTTTAACATCAGTACCGCTTAAAATAACGGTTTCCTGCGTTTCGCCTTCGCAGAAGGTGAGCATAGCAGTTTCACCGAGTTCCTGTACAGCAGATGCGGCATCAAAGTTGCTTTCGTCTGCAGCCCAAGGGAAACGGACAATTATCTGATGGTTGTCATTGTCTGCAAAAACTTCATAGTCTGTAATATTGTTGTTTACAAGACGAGTTTCAATAATGGATTTTGCGGCATCCATATCTTCGCTTGTTATTTCGACACCTTCCTTGTCGGGTGAGAATACTGCCTCAACACCGCCCTTGATGTCGATACCCCAACGGATTTCGTTGGCGCCTTTTAAATAAACCTGTTTGGTATCGCCGTAGTAATCGCTGATTCCGAAGAAAGCAGTAAATGCTAATGCTAAAATTAAAATGAATACCACGAAGAATACCGGCTTGCCTGTTCTTTTTGACTTCATTGGCAAATCCTCCAATTGTTAAATTATATCTATTATACAAAATAAATTTTGTGTTGTCAAACTAAATTAGTTTTCCGTTTCTCCTAAAAGCTTTTCCAAAGCGGCGTATTTAACTGCTACGCAAAGCACCTGTGATGCTTTCTCGATTTCGTTTACCGACGGGAAGGACGGGGCAATACGGATATTGCTGTCTTTCGGGTCATAGCCGTAGGGGTAGGTGGCGCCTGCGGGGGTTAAGGTCATACCTGCATTTGCGCAAAGCTCTCCAACGCGTTTGGCACAACCCTCGAGTACATTAAGGCTTATGAAATATCCGCCGTTTGGTTTGGTCCAACTTGCAATTCCAAGACCTTTAAGCTTGCTGTCGAGAGCCTCGAGAACACAGTCGAACTTCGGACGAAGCTTGTCGGCAAGTTTTTTCATGTGCTTTTCGACATCTTTAATATCGTGGAACATTCTTGCATGACGAAGCTGATTTAATTTGTCAGGACCGATTGTTTGATACTGCATTCTGTCTTTGAGTATCGAGACATTGTTGGGGCTGGCACCTTGCGCCGCAACACCTGCGCCTGGGAAGGTGATTTTTGAAGACGAGGTGAAGAGAATCGGCAAATCGGGGTTGCCCTGTTTTACACATTCGTCATAGATGTTAAGAAGCTTATCGTGGGTTTCGTACAAATGGTGAACGGCATAAGCGTTGTCCCAGAAAATTCTGAAATCCTTTGCGGCAGGCTTTAATGCTGCCATACGCTTCACAACCTCGTCAGAATAGGTGATACCATTGGGGTTTGAGTATTTCGGAACACACCAAATACCCTTTACGGTTTCGTCTTTAACCCATTTTTCAACCTGCTCCATAACAGGACCTTCCTCGGTCATATCGATGGGGATAAGCTTAAAGCCGAAATACTGCGCAATTGCGAAGTGGCGGTCATAACCTGGGACGGGGCATAAGAACTTGCGGTCTTTGCATTCGTACCAGGGCTCAGCGCCCATACCGTGTGTCATAGCCTGCGCTATAGTGTCGAACATCATATTAAGCGACGAGTTACCGCCTACGATAATCTGTTCGGGCTTTAATTCCAAAATCTCTGCGAAAAGGGTTTTCATTTCAGTAAGTCCGTCAAGACCGCCATAGTTACGGCAGTCGATACCGCTTATATTTTTAAAACCTGTGTCATTGCCGACAAGGTCGAACATTTTTTCACTTAAATCCATATTATCGAATCCGGGCTTGCCGCGCGACATATCAAGTGAAAGGTGTAAAGAACGAAGCGCTTCATACTCTTTGCGGACTGCGTCAAATTCTTTAGATAATTCTGAACTTTCCATTTTCAAATATTCAGTCATTAGTAAATCCTCCTTAACTAATACATGATACTACATTTATTGGTGTTTTTCAAGCATTTTTATTACTTAAATAAAATTTATTGATTTTCTTGGTTGAACTGTCTTATAAATGTATTTTCACTACTATTACGGCATATATTATTTCATTGTTGAAAATATAGAGTGGCTGTGTTACAATACCTCAAAAGGAGTGCTTAATATGGCAGAAATTTTGGAAGTTATAATGGTGGTGAGCTTTGGTGCTTCGTGGCCATTTAATGTTATTAAGTCTTACAAGGCGCGCACAACAAGAGGTAAGAGCCTTTTGTTCTTGTGTCTTATTTTCTTTGGTTACATAGTAGGAATTGCTTCAAAGCTTGTGAACGAGGCTTATATGGCTGACTTTGTAAGTAAATGGTATGTAATGTTTTTCTACTGCCTCAATCTTATAATGGTAGGCGCAGATTTGCTTATTTATGTAAGAAATAAAAGAATAGATAAGTCAAATAGCAATGCGTAAAATGAAAATTTTATCAATAGGTAACAGTTTTTCGCAGGATGCACATAATATGCTTCACGCGTTGTCTATAACTTAAGCCGCGATTACGGAGATTTATAGTGGCATATAACCGTCTATATGAACTCACAGGTGTCTAGGGAGATAATATTCCTTTCGAAAACCTCGATAAAGGGTTGTGTAAAAAAATTATGCAAACAGTAAAAACTGCTCTACAACAGTAGAGCAGTTTTTTAGCATATTTTAAGCTGTTGACAATCGCTGTTTTGGGTGGGGTCTTTTTTTATTCGCACCTTGTATTCGATGTATTTGTCGGTTTCGGTCTTTCGGGTGCGGGCGTTTATGCCTGCGCTTTGAAGCGTACCTACGAGCTTCGAAAGGCTGTTGTAAAAAAGCCTCATATCGCCGATTGACTGTTTTCTTAAGGGTTTTGTCGGTTCGGGGGTCTCTTCTGTTTTCGTAGGCTCAGGGTTTAGAATTTCCTCAATGTATTGCTCAGTTTGAGCGAGTGTCAGCCCGTTGGCTATTATGTAATTAAGCGACTCTTCGCGCTTGCTTTCGGGTAGGCGCAGTAGTGATCGCGCGTGGCGTTCGGTAAGGCGTGCTTTGGTGATTCTTTCCTGAATTTCGGGCGAGAGGCTTAAAAGTCGCAGTTTGTTCGAAAGGGTGGACTGCGCTATGCCGAGTTTTATTGCCGCTTGCGACTGGGATATGCCGTAGTAGTTTATAAGGCGGTCGAGCGCTTTCGACTCCTCAAAAACCGAGAGGTTGCTTCGTTGCAGATTTTCGGTGAGCGAGAGTATAGCGGCGGTCTGCTCGTCGGCGGTGTGTATAACGCAGGGGATACGGCGAAGCCCGACCATTTTGGCGGCTCTGAAACGGCGCTCTCCTGCAATAATTTCAAATTTTGAATTCTCGGTTTTTCGTACTGCCAGAGGTTGTATAATTCCGTTAGCCGCGATACTGTCGGCTAATAATTTTAATTCATATTCGTCAAAGCTTTTTCGCGGTTGGGTTTCGTTTGCGATAATGCTTTCGGGTTTTAACATCATAAGCTTTTTTTCAAATATATTTTGCATAAAGTCCCTCCTTAAGTTTATTTTAATATAAAGACAGAATTTGTAAAGAATTTTCGGTCGGGCGAATTCGCCTAAATATAACAAAAAACAGCCCTTTTATAAGGGCTGTTTTGCAATTTTTCCGCTGTTTCGGGGGTATTTTGACGGTGTTTGCGATATTTTTTTGAAAATACAGAAGGCTCTTTGTTCTTCTCCTGTCAGTGTTTCGCATATAATGGTAGGCTTTTCTGTTCCTAATTGCTTTATCGCATTATCGCAAAGGGCGATTTCTTCATTGGCACTCGGCCCTTTCATAGAAACGAAATTACCGCCCACTTTTACAAAAGGAACACAGTATTCGAGCAAAACGGGCATTGCCGCTACGGCGCGCGCACATGCGATGTCATATTTTTCACGGTGGTCGGCACTTTTGCCACCCTCTTCGGCGCGGGAATGAATTGCGGTGATTTTTTCTAATTCCAGCTTTTCTATAACATCATTTAAAAAGTTGATGCGCTTATTTAGGCTGTCAAGTAGGGTTACCTCTAAATCTTCGCGGACGATTTTAAGGATAAGACCAGGGAAACCTGCACCTGTGCCGACATCGATAATTTTTGCATTTTTCGGAACTTCTACATTTTTAAAGAACAAAATACAATCATAAAAATGCTTGTAAAGTACCTCTTCAGGCTCTGTAATAGCTGTGAGGTTGATTTTCTCGTTCCATTCTATTAAAAGATTTCCGTAGAGGTTGAGTTTTTTTGAAATTTCGGGGGTTATTTCCACTCCGAACTGCGCGCATAACGGCGCAATTTTTTCTATATTAAAATCAATCATTAAGTTTTGCTTCCAATCTGTAAATAGGTTGACCAAGTCCGACAAAACGGCTTTCATACTCGGTCATAATGTTGCCCTCAAAGTCGCTCGCGTGCAAATCGAGGGAGATGTTCTGAATCACAAAACCGCTTTGTGAAAGTTCTTCAATAGAAAATTCAAAAAAGTGCATATTGTCGGTTTTTTGGTGAATTTCAGCGCCCTTTTTTAATAGATTTTTGTAGATGTTCAAAAACTTGCGGTGGGTAAGGCGGTGCGAGGCATAGGCTTTTTTGGGGAACGGGCAGGAGAAATTGAGAAAAAGCCGTTCGATGCAGTTTTCGGGGATAAACTTTTCGAGGTATTCCGCGCTTCCGCAGATAAACCGCAGGTTATGAGCACCCTCCTGCTTTGCAATCTCGCAAGCGCCTACTATAACATTTGCGCTTTTTTCAACTGCTAAAACATTGATTTCGGGGTGCTGCTTCGCAAACTCTACTGCAAATCTACCCTTGCCACACCCGATTTCAAGATATATCGGGTTAGAGTTGCCGAACCAATTTTCAAAGTCGATATATTCCTTTTCTAATACCGCGGTGTTGAAGTTGCGGTCGACGGTGTCTATTTTAAAAAGTATATCCGAGACGGCGTCTAAGCGGTCTTCAAGATACTTCTTTTTTCTCATTCTCATACTATCACCAAAAGTGTTATTTTTAATTATTGTAAACTGTAAAGCGGGGTAAAGTCAAGGTAAGTGTCGAAAATTGCGAAAAATTTTTTCAAAATTTTTAAAAAAGGGGTTGCAAAAGGGTGTCTGGTTGTGTATAATGGTATTACACCAAAGGAAAATTAAATATCGCGGAGTGGAGCAGTTGGTAGCTCGTCGGGCTCATAACCCGAAGGTCGTTGGTTCAAGTCCAGCCTCCGCAACCAAAACGAAAGACACCCAATCGGGTGTCTTTTTAATCGTTGAAAAGCTAAATTTTTTGTGATATACTTAATTAAAAGAACCTTATAATATTTTAGAAGAGGTATGGATATGTATAACAAATTCTGCAAAAAACAGCTTTGGGAATGCTCTAAAGATTTGTCTTCGGTAGCGCTTGGTAGAATCCCTGCCGAAACTGTAATCAAAAACGCAAAGCTTATCAATGTCTGCACTAAAGAAGTTATGGAGAATACTGATGTTGCTATCCACAGCGGTAGAATTGCGCTTGTGGGTAACGCTTCACACTGCATCGGCGAGGGCACAAAGGTTATTGATGCTGAGGGTATGTATATCGCCCCAGGTATGCTTGACGGACATATTCATATCGAATCTTCGATGTTAAGCGCGGGCGAGTATGCGCGTTCGGTTATTCCTCACGGCACGACAGGTATTTACTATGACCCGCACGAAATCTGCAATGTTTTAGGCTTTGGCGGTGTCGAGCTTATGGTAAAGGATGCCGAGAGAACACCACTTAAAGCAATGCTCACTCTTCCGTCTTGCGTGCCCGCAGTACCGGGGTTTGAAGACAGCGGTGCGACAATTACTTCTGCTGATATCAGAGAACAGATTAAACTCGACGAGGTAGTAGGGCTCGGTGAAATGATGAACTTCCCCGGTATTCAGATGAGTAATGACGAAACCCACGCGATAACAGGCGAAACCTTAAAGGCGGACAAGATTGTCACAGGTCATTATTCTATCCCCGAAACCGCGAGCGGACTGAATTCTTATATTGCGGCGGGTATCAGATGTTGCCACGAATCGACAAGAGCCGAGGATGCTTTAGCTAAAATGCGCCTCGGTATGTATGCAATGCTTCGCGAGGGCTCGGCTTGGCACGATTTAAAGGAAGTCAGCCGTGCGGTCACCGAGAATGAGATTGACTCGCGCTATGCGGTGCTTATCTCTGACGATACCCACCCCCATACCCTTATTGAAAACGGACATCTTGACCATATCGTAAGACGGGCTATTGAAGAGGGAATTGACCCCTTGACCGCGGTGCAGATGGTGACCATCAACTGTGCACAATGTTTCCAGATGGATAACGAGTTGGGTTCAATTACCCCAGGCAAGTGCGCAGATATTATATTTATAGATAATTTGGAAAACTTTAATATTAAGAAGGTTATTATAGACGGTGACCTTGTAGCCGAAAACGGCAAAATGCTTTATGAATTCTCCGAATATACCTACCCCGAATATGCAATGAACACAATGCATGTCGGCGAGGAAATCACCGCTGATACCTTTAAGGTTAAAACCGATAAAAAGGACAAGGTTACGGTAAGAGCAATTGAGATTATCCCTGCAAGAGTTGGTGACTATGAAAGACATATAACTCTTGATGTTAAGGACGGATTTATCGAGTCTGATGTCGAACAGGATACGCTAAAAACCTTTGTTTTCGAGCGTCATAACAATACCGCAAAGCACGGTGTCGGTTTTGTTAAAGGCTTTAATATCAAGCACGGTGCGATGGCTTCGACTGTGGCTCACGATGCCCACAATTTGCTTGTAATCGGCACTAATGACGAGGATATGGCGCTTGCGGCCAACACCCTTATTAAGTGCGGCGGCGGTATGTGCGCTGTATGCAACGGTGAGGTGCTTGGCTGTGTGGAACTGCCTTTGGCGGGACTTATGAATGTAAAATCTGCCGAGGAAATGAGTGAAAGCGTGGCAGCTCTTGACAAGGCTTGGAAAGAGATAGGTTGTGATATCGTATCGCCCTTTATGACAATGGCTTTAATACCGCTTGCTTGTCTTCCTGAGCTTCGCTTAACTGACCGCGGTCTTGTTGATTGCACAAAGTTCACCTTTGCCGAGCTCGAAGTTGAAGAATGAACAATTATATCAAAAGGAGAAAATTTAATGTTTGATGCTTTAAAGGTTAAAAATGAGTGTGTTGAGTGGATACGTGAATTTTTCGAAAATAACGGCAAGGGCTGTAACGCGGTTATCGGTATTTCGGGCGGAAAGGACAGCTCGGTAGCGGCGGCGCTTTGTGTCGAGGCTTTAGGTCGCGACCGAGTAATCGGAGTGCTTATGCCACAGGGCGAACAGCACGATATTGATATGGCTTATATGCTTGTGAACTATCTTGGTATCAAGCATTATGAGGTTAATGTAAAAGACGCGGTTGACGGAATTTTAAACAATCTGCCGAGCGAGATTGAAATCACCGCTCAGACAAGACAGAACATTCCACCCCGTATCAGAATGTCAACTTTGTATGCCGTTTCGCAGAGTGTTAACGGTAGAGTGTGTAACACCTGTAATTTATCGGAGGATTGGGTTGGATATTCGACCCGCTACGGCGACAGCGTTGGCGATTTTTCACCGATGTCAAATCTTACTGTTACCGAGGTTAAGCAAATCGGCTATTTGTTAGGACTTCCTAAAGAATTGGTGGATAAAACCCCAATCGACGGTCTTTGCGGTAAAAGTGATGAAGAAAACCTCGGCTTCACCTATGCCGAGCTTGATGTTTATATCCGTACTGGCGAGATTGCCGACAAGGAAAAGAAAGAAATTATTGACCGCAAACACAAGATGAATTTATTCAAACTTGAGCTTATGCCTTGCTTTAAGCCCGAAATATAAAAAAGACACCGCAAGGTAGACACTTCGCAAGGAAGTTTTTCACAATTACAATTTAATAAAGTTTAACGGGGCAAGGAGAAATTTCTCCTTGCCCCGTTGTTATGTTATTTTGTTTTTTTACACTTGTAAGTAGACCAACCGGAATAATACTTAGTTTTTCCAACCTTTTTATATGTTCTGACTCTTACATAATATGTCTTTTTAGGGCTCAAACTCTTTAACGTGTATTTCGTGGTTTTGTAATTAGAAATCGTCTTTGTTGTTACCTTGCTAAATGTTTTAGATGTTGAGTACTGAATTTGGTATCCGGTAACTTGTGTAGGTTTCTTAGTAATCGCCACCGTGATACTCTTCTTACCCGCAGTGAGCTTAGATACCTTTGTCTTGGCAGGATTGATCTTGAAGGTCAGAGTTTTGGTTCCGGTGTAGTTACCTTTACCCTTAATCGTAACCTTATACGTACCCACATTCTTACGACCGCTTGAGTATGCTACCGTGTAATGTGTGTTCTTGGTAAGTTTAACTCCACTTGCGTTTTTCACCGTAACGCTTGGTGTTTTCGTTTCGCCATCGTAAGTGTACGCTGTGGTAGTCAACTTGTAAGAACTTAATTTCGCGGGATTGATCTTAAATGTTAGCGTTTTTGTGCCGCTGTACTTGCCGATCATTTTAATGGTAACTTTATAAGTTCCTGCATTTTTTCTGCCACTTGCATAAGTCACTGTATAGTCGGTGTTTTTCTTAAGCAATTTACCAGCAGAATCCTTTACCGTAACGCTCGGTGTTTTTACCTTGCCATCGTAGGTGTAAGACGTTGTAGACAACTTGAACGTCTTTACATACTTGATAGCGGTGTTGCTTGCAACCTTTCCGCACACCGTACACTTCTTCACAATGCTACCATCCTTCTTAGTAAGTGTTGCTTTGGTAGTCGTTGTTTTATAAGCGTGGGTAATGGTTCGTGTTGCTTTACATATATTACACTTGGTATCATGATTGTTAGAATATGTGTGTGTTGTTGTGCGTTTAGCACCACAAACGTTACAGGTAGCATCACAAGAATTGGTGTAGCTGTGTCCAACGGTATATAAACCGAGTAATTTTACCGATTCGCTTTGTTTGTGCTCGGCCGTTACAGTTACTTTTCCAGTTCCGTTTGCTGTGCAAGTTCTATTTGTATCAACCTTAACAACGTTATTATTAGATTTTAGGTTGAAATCTGAAATATTTAATTTTTGTACAACATAGTTAAAGCCTTTGTTTGTGTTTTCAACTCTAAGTTTTGTGCTTTCTCCCTTTTTGAGTAGGTGCGGATCTTTATCTGCATATAACGCTAAAGAAATGTGTGCTGCATTTGCTTTTATCACACGAGCGGCAGATACAGTTCCGCTTTTGGATACGGCAGTAGGAGAATCTTTAGAAAACACTTGGACCCAACATAAATAGCCTTCACTTGTTGCAAAACAGCCAATACCCACAGATTTTACATCGGTATCAGTCATATTAGCGTAATGTACAGAAGAATTTGTCCAACTAGTCATTACATCAGCAGGATTTTTTTGTCCAATTGCAATATTTTCCGCTTTAATTTTTATATTGTTTGAAACTGTTTTGCAACTTGTTCCGTTTGGACGAGTATGTGAATAATAAATGCTAATTTCTGCAGCTCTTTGCATCGCTGCAGTTAACAAACTTTGATCCATCGTGAGAGCTTGTAAATTAAGCCTTTTTCTCAAATCGTTAAGCTTTTTCAAAACTTCATTAGCGTAATTATAATTTTCAGTACCTGAAATGTTTAAATTTACACTCATATCTTGAGATAAATCACCCTTTGCAAGTTGGAAAAAATAATCAGGCTCAACTTCTCCTTGAAGCACCTTAAAAACTGTTCCATCCTTTTTGGTGAAAACTATAATCGGCAATGTAATTGAATCACCAAATCCTGCAACATTTGCGTATTTCCACATAGCATTATATGCTTTGTCTGACAAATCATAGCAGAACTCAACTTTAGAAGTGCCTAAACTTTTTTTGAGAGCGCTTACGGTCTGTTTTGTGTTTTTATTGGCATCAACAAATAAAACTTGAGTGGTGTTTTTTAACAAAGTAGAATTTTGTGCTATTGCCTGTATTAATTTTTTGCCATTATTACATTGATTATGACTGAAAATCGTAACGGTAACATCATATTGTTTAGAATATGTATATACGGTTTTTCCATCTACTGTATCAAACGAATATGACAAGGGATTTTTGCAAAGACTGCAATTAGTTTCCTTTTTATGATTGCCAGTATATATTTTGCTTCCGCATTTGCATATTTTATATTCAGCGTGTGGATGTGCAGATTCATATGTTGTTGTGTAATTATGTGTAGCGCAAGAAAAATCTGATTTCTTTGAACGATAAAGACTAATTCCATTTTTTGAGTTGCTAAATAAATTTATGAAATCGCTCCATGGCATTTCTTTGCCTGAAGAACCATTGAGTTTATCTGAACCTGTGCCTACACCGAAATAGATTTTACCACGTTCTTTTATACTATCACCATTTCTATCTTTGTAACGACCAGCATGATAAAGCACAATACCGGTTTTACTTGCAGAATATACAGCCATAACATGATAAGATAATTGACCTTTATATGTCGTATAATGCATTTGTATAACATCGCCCGGCAATGATTGAGATAGTAAATCAGCTAAAGTTTCTTGTGTTAGATTGCTTTTTGAGATTGCTAATGTTTCACCTATTTGAACAAAATTATCTTTGTAATTATCTTTAAATTTATATTTTGAATCGTGCTGACTCGGCAAACTGTGATTAAAAATTTCTTTAGTAAGTTCATTTATAAAATCATAACATTCGTTCCAAGGATTCTGAGCGCCTTTAGGATATTTTTGCATAAAAGAATCCATTTTCGATTTAACATCATTTGAGGAAAGGGCTTGTGCAGACATACTAAACAAATTAGTTGGTAAAGCCGTAAGTATCATTAGAATAACCAATATCACCGATAAAAACTTTTTCATTATACCATCCTCCAAACAAAGAATAACAATTATCAAAGTAGTCTGACAAGAAATATAAAAGGTTAATTATCACTATGTATATTTCAGTTCTGTTTTCAAATGTCTTTATAACTTTGTATAATACATCGTATCACATTTTAACTCATAATGCAACAATTTATAAAAACCATCTCACATATCTACACTGACATCTTTGTACAGCGTATTCGCGAAAGTGTCATAGTGGGTTACACACTTTGAAAAGGTGTGTAACAACAAAAACGGCATAGCCAATAGCTATACCGCTTAACGAAATCAATTGTTTAATTTTGATACAAGAGCCGCCCCAAGGGGTCTTTTTTTATTTGGAATTATTATATTAAAATTTGTCTACTGAAACGAGATGTTTACTTATAAGTACACTTGCAAATATAGACATAAGAGCATCACAAAGACTGATTATACAGTTAACGGTTTGATTGTCCAAAAGATTGGTTACCGCAGATATAGCAGTGAAAATACCAAATACAAGCAACCAATTTTTTGCAGCTCTTGCATATCTTATGTTCAATGTACACATATCTACGCTTTGATAAACAGATTGCGCGAAGCGATGTATTTTGCGAACGCCAAAGATGTTAATAAGCAAACCGGCGGCAACAATGGCTATAACAATCAGCATTACAACC
>JAZNLE010000104.1:0-10092 GCA_045578885.1 Acutalibacteraceae bacterium
GGCTATGGAACGATGCCTAAATACTACGCGCAACAGATTATCGACCGCCACGGCGCTGATAAAATTCTCTTCGGTACAGATACCCCTTGGCACACCGCCGAAATGGAAATGAAGCTTTTAAATTCGCTTGAAATTTCAAGCAACGATTGGGAAAAAATAACCCACAAAAATGCAGAAAAATTACTTGGAATATAATAAATACCACCCGCATAGCGGGTGGTATTTCATTTTCGGGCATAGCCCTAAACGATACTCGCGGCGCACAAGCGCGCTTTATGATTGGCCTGACAGCCTTGCAAAGATTACTCGCCACCTGTAAACGGGTCAAGGGCATAGCCCTTGTCGTTTAAGGGGGTTACGGTGACAGCGAAGATATTATAAAACACGTAAGGCTTGCCGACAAATTGAAAACACTGTTTTCACTCTTTGGCGGCGTTTTAATAAAATTTGAATTTCGTCACCTAAGGGGGAAATCGAAATTCCCCCTTTAGGCGAATCTTTCCGCCCTTTCTTTTCGCCTACACAAGAAAGGGCGTGCCCGTCGCGGCACGAGCGACAATATAAAAATTTTTTCTTCAACAAAATTGTTCATCGGGTAACCTTTTTCGAACCACGCGACTATCGCGTAGTTTTCGTTATACAAAAAACGGGCAGAGAAATCCGCCCGATAAAATTTTATCGTCCTCTACAATATAATTTAATATAATTATTATATTAATTTCACGGTTCGCTTTGCAAAACACCTTGCTTTTTTATAAATACCCTCTCATTTGCACCGTAAGCTTTTCTTCAAGATTTATAAGCCTTTTGCAAATATCCTTGGAAACCTCGTCCGCCGCTTTGTACTTATTGAGATATTTGTTAAGCGATTTTACACCCATATTGCAGCCATCGGTCATAAGGTCGGCGATGGTGTTGTCCGACTCGTTCATAACAAGCTTTATATTAGTCTTCATCCAAGACATTCCCTTTGCCATTGGATTGGGGTCCTTGCCTTCATCCCCATATTTGTCTAGCAGCTCCTGCAATTCGGTGTTAAGCTTGCTGTGTTCGTCCTTGCAGGCATTAAGCTCGGCTTTAAATTCTTTGTTTTCAACATAATCGATTACCTCGTCAATAGACGCAACACCCATCTTAACCCCTGCATCACACTCGCGAAGAAGTCTTATTGTATCTTGTTCAATCATTTTTACCACTCCTTAAAAATAGCATTTCCCCAAAAACATATTTTAAAAGAAAAAACTATATAATTTATTGGTGGTGATAAAATGTTTAAAAAAATAAAACCCTATATTGTGTCGGTGTTGATTGCCTTGGCAGTCGGCGGACTTTCAGCTTTCTTCACGCGAAACAGTATGGACCTCTACCGCGATATTATAACCCCTCCGCTCGCGCCTCCAGGATGGCTTTTCCCTGTGGTGTGGACAATACTTTTTATACTTATGGGAATAAGCGCGGCTATAATTTATACCGATAAAACCGCTCCCGAAACCGAAAAACGCTCGGCGCTTTACACCTATGCTTTGAGCCTTTTGGTCAATTTCTTCTGGAGCCTGATTTTCTTTAATCTGCGAGCATTTTTATTTGCATTTATTTGGTTGCTTCTGCTCCTTTACTTGATAATCCGCACGATTATGAAATACTATAAAATCAACAAAACCGCAGCATATCTGCAAATTCCCTATTTAATCTGGGTAACCTTTGCTGGATATCTAACCTTTGCAATATGGTATTTAAACCGATAAAAAACCGAGCCTTTCGGCTCGGTTTATATTATTTGTAAGAACTCTGTTTTGCCTTTGAGAAATCAACATCGCCTAAATATTTCACGCTATCAAGACCTAAATAGTCACACAGATCCTTCATCTCTGCAACTGTGTTAATATTTACATCAATACCGTTCTTCATACGGTCAGCGTAAGCCAAAATTTCCTTTTCGCCGTGGGTATAAATACGCTCCTGTCCTTCCGCCTTAGGTGCATCGCGAAGCTCCTGCAAAAATACCGAGAAGCGTTCTTTTAAAGCCTCAGCATCGCCGAAAACCTTGGGGTCAATAGCCATAAAGCCGTGACAGGTACCGCCCTTGCCACCGATATGGGTGTGATTAGAGGTAAGACCGCCCGAGAAAATAGAGCAGAAAATTTCGCAAAGCATACCGTAACCATAGCCCTTGTGACCGCCAAGCAATTCGGTATCGCCGCCCAAAGGCACTATGCCGCCGCCGTTTTTAGCCACAATGTTTTTAAGTACGCGGTCAGCCTCAGAGCTTGGCTTACCATTTTCGTCCAAAGCCCAACCTTGCGGCAAAGGCTTTGAAAGCTTATTATAAATTTCAAGCTTGCCGCGAGTAACAACGGTTGTAGAAGAATCAAAGAAAAACGGATATGGTTCTGCAGGCATAGAAATTGCAATAGGATTAGAACCCAGCATTGCTTTTCTAGCATAGGTCGGAACCATTATAGCCTCAGAATTAGTCATAGCAAAGCCCACAAGACCTTGATCACAAGCCATCTTCGCATAATAACCCGCAATACCGAAATGGTTAGAATTTTTAACGCTGACAATCGCCATGCCACTCTTTTTAGCCTTTTCGATAGCAAGGTTCATAGCGTCAATCGAAATCAACTGTCCCATACCGTCGTGACCGTCAATAACCGCCGAAACGGGAGTTTCAAAAATCACTTCAGGCTTAGCATCAACCTTGATGAGCCCCTTTTCAATGCCCTTATGGTAACGGACAAGGCGCTGCATACCGTGAGATTCAATACCGTAAACATCCGAAAGGAGTAAAACATCGGTGATCTTCTTTGCCTCTTCTGCTGAAAAGCCAAATTTTTCAAATGCATCACAGCAGAATTTATTTAACTGTTCGTAAGAATATCTTATATACATGATTTGCTCCTTAAAATTAAAGTTTTGAAAACCCGTGACTATTAATAAGCGCGTCAATCTTCTGTCCTGCTTTACACATAGGACATTCGTGAGCGGGATAGCTCTTATAATCGGGCAAATCCTTGGGGTTAAATACCGAACGGACAGGATAGCCCGCGCATTCTTCCTTGGTAGAGAATATTGAAGCAATACCCGAAATCTGACCGCCGTAATATTTAACCGCATCAACCGCAGCCTCAACAGTCTTACCCGATGCTACAGAAACTGCAAGTATCATAACATGCTTATCCTTAATCATCGGAACGATATTATCTCTGAACAAAAGCTGACTTCCGTTTACAAATTCAGGGGTTACAACATAAATTGACTTGTGAGCATTCATATTAACAAACTCGGCTTTTGAAAGGCTGTTTGCAAGACAAGCTCCGATAACTTCGGTACCGTCAAGGCAAAGAATGGTATCAACAATAGTGTTCGCATAATAATATGAGCGCAATTCTTCAGCCACAGCCTTAGCTTCGGTTAGACGCGCTTTTTGTGACACCACATCGATATAATAGTTGCTGTGGTTGTTGCTTGTAGCAAAATGTCCCATAGCAACTCTAAGGTGCAGATTGCTACCCTTTGTAGCGTATTTCATAATGTTTAATGTTGGCATAAGGTTACCTCCTTAAGTTCTTTACTATAATTTTACATCATTATACCGATTTACGCAAGCATTTTATACTTCGAAATCAATACAACTTCTATCTTCGGTAAAAGGGCGCACCAAAGTATCTGCAGCCTTTACATGTGCGGGGTGAATAGCATAGCCCTCAAGCGCCGATACATTTTCAAACACCGAATAAAGCATAACATCCGTATTAGAGGATGGGAGGCACTCGGTTTGCACCTCAATTTCCAAAAGTCCGGGCACCACACCAAAAAGCGCCTCCAGACCTTCTTTTATACCTTTTTTCACTTCTTGGTTATTAAATTCGTCTTTGAGCTTCCAAAGAATAATGTGCTTAACCATCATAAATCCTCCAGCAAAAATATAGGTTTCGGCTTAAAACATCCCTTTAAGCCAATTCAATATTGTAAAATTGTCAGCAAATGCGAAGTTGAGAATACCCACAACAAATACCACAACAATTATAAGCGGTAAAACAAAGGTCATATAAGGCTTCATCCACTTCTTAAGCTTAAGTCCCTTACCTGCGTTGGCTTCTGCCATAAAGTTATCGAAGCCCCAACCTTTTTTGGTTACGCAGAAGAGCACATAGCAAAGCGCCCCCAAAGGTAAGCAACAGTTAGAAACGATAAAGTCTTCTAAATCGAGTACCGAAGAACCACTTGCAAAGGGAACAAAGTCTGCCCACAAATTAAAGCCGAGGGCGCAAGGAACCGAAAGCACAAGAACTGCAATACCGCAAATGATACAAGCCTTTACTCTACCCCAGTTTGTAATCTCGCGAACACAAGCAAGAATATTTTCGAAAACTGCGATAATGGTCGAGAATGCGGCGAATACCATAAACAAGAAGAAGAGTGTTCCCCACCATCTGCCGCCTGCCATATTGTTGAATACCTTTGCCATAGCCACGAACAAAAGGCTCGGGCCTGCGCCGGGTTCAACATCGTATGTAAAGCAAGCAGGGAAGATTATAAGACCTGCAGTAACAGCCACAAAGGTATCAAGCACCAAAATATTGATACTCTCACCCATAAGTGAACGCTCTTTGCCTATATAACTACCGAAAATTGCCATCGAGCCGATACCAAGGCTCAATGTAAAGAACGCCTGATTCATCGCGCCTACAACAACGTTGCCATCAATCTTTGTGAAATCAGGTTTTAGGTAGAAGGTAAGACCTTCTGACGCGCCGTCAAGGGTAAAGCTGTTAACAGCAAGGACAACCATAAGCACCAAAAGTGCGGTCATCATATATTTTGTAACGCGTTCAACACCCTTTTGTAGACCAAAAGACAAAACAAGGAAGCCAATCACTACCACAAGCGCCATAAAACCGACGGTTATAGCAGGAGAGGACAGCATACTGCCGAAAAGCGCGCCCGAAGCCTCATTGGTGATACCTGTCATTTTGCCTGAAGCAAAGCTCACAAAATAGTGCACAATCCAACCTGTAACCGAGGTGTAGAACATCATAAGCAGGAAGTTAGCAACAAGTGCCACATATCCGTGAAGATGCCACTTCTGTCCCGATTTTTCGAGCTTCTGATAAAGCCCTACAGGACTTGCTTGACTGGCACGGCCAAGTGAAAATTCCATAACCATTACAGGAAGTCCCAAAATAACCAAAAACAATAAATAAATCAAAACGAATGCGCCGCCGCCGTACTGCCCTGCCATCCAGGGAAATTTCCAAACATTTCCCACACCGATAGCGCAGCCCGCACTGAGTAATATGAAGCCTAATCGGCTTCCGAGATGTTCTCTTTGCATAAATTTTTACTCCTCTATAAAATTCAAAATAAATACAACTAATTCTATCAAATTATCCGCAATTAGTCAAGAAAAACTGGATTTTAGAAAAGCGGAGTAAAGGTCTTATCATAAAAATACCTTCTATTTACAAGACCTTCCTCGTCTAACTGCAATTTTTCAAGTGTCAAAACTCCGTCACTGAAAGAAAAATCAGAAAAATTATCTATATCAATATTTTCGAACGTTCCGCCGACAGTTCCCAACATATCATAGCATTTGGCCTCGGTCACACCAAAAACCAAAATAAATTTCCCATCGTGCAAAATCGCTTTTATATGCTCGCCGAAGTCAATAGGCTCAAAAACCATCTCACCCGACTCGTTTATCATCGAAAACTTGGTTTGTGAATTATGGTCGCCCATAACAACGGGCGCCTTTCCTCCCATAAAACGCGCACCCTTGACTTGTAAAGTGCAATACGGATATTCAAGGTCACGAAGCTTGTACAAGTTAGCCTTTGGGATTTCCTTTTCACCGTCCTTGTAATAATAAACTCCGCCGCGAATCTCCCAGTTTTCCGAAAGCTTTGCCTTTTCATTTTTGCCGTTCGCCGAATAGGTCGCCGACAGAATATCACCGTTTCTAACATCAAAGCTCGCCGTTTTACCGTAAACAATATGATTTTTGTAAAAGTTTGCAAATTTTTGCGCACCGGCAACCTTTGTGAAACCAATTTTTTCCGCCAATTCCTCACTCGGATCTATTACCCATTCCAAATCGGTTCCCAACACACCGATTTTTGCCTTTTCACCCTTAACAGTTGTAGCGGTCAGGATATATCCGTCCGCTATCGCGTCGGGGTAAAACGCCGTAACCGAAAAGTCTTCCGCTTTATAAAAGTTTCCCTCTATGTCGCAAATTGTCAAAAACACCTTCGCTGAACCGTCACTTATAAGCACTTTGCCGTCTTTAAATTCGCTTGCCTTGACACCATTTTCGGTGTCGCCGTTGAGCACTATTGCAGGTATGACCGCCAACACTTCGCCTTGTTTGTTTATAATATAATTCTTTTCTTTTTTTGCTGGCTTAACTATCGCATAACCATCCGAAAATTCGGTCGACTGCTCGATTTCCTCTTCAAGTTTAAATTGTACATTTTCCTCAGGTGCACTCGGCTCGCTCTGCTGTGAAGATGCTAGTGTTTCCTCCACGCGCACTACCTTGTCAGGCTCACAGGCGGTAAGACACGCGAGCAGCGAAACCAACAAGACAACAGCTAAAAATTGTTTCATACTATCACCTTAATATATCTTCTTAAAACTTATATCCACCATTCAGGTGTCAGTTCACCAAGTGTCATCACTCTGCCCGTTTTATAATCCATCAAAATTTTTATGTTTTGATAGCTGTCAGGCATAAGCTGTACCATTAGCTCTCGACACGCTCCACAAGGCGCGCCGTTTGATCCGTCAGGCATTATCGCCAAAACCTTTTCGATTTCTTGTTCACCACAGGTTATCATATTAAAAATCGCGTTTCGCTCAGCGCAAATACCCAAAGTCGAGCAGGTATCAATACAAATGCCTGTATAAATCTTACCTGAGCGTGACAAAATCGCCGCCGAAACCTCACCGCAAGTCACATATTTAGATATTCTACGCTCATTTAAAACCGCTTTGGCTTTTTCGCACATTTCGGTCCAAATTTTATCCATTACAGTCACCCTCACAAAAAATTTTAAGCGTTTCTTCCAAATTATCATAAATCAAAAAACGTCCGTCGTCACTTGCTTTTTCCACGTTTTCGATATTGCCGCTATCACCCTCAACCAAAACAACTGCTTTTTTACAAACCGTTTGACCGAGTTTTTCATTCACTATGCAAATTTCTTCATCCAAATATTCCGAAAGCCCCTTAATATCAGGCTCATGACTATCGTCATTTATTTTAATAACCCAATCTTCCCTTGCTTCATCATATTCTAATACTACATCAGGCACAACCAATATTTTATCATAAATAAAACGGCCTTGCGATAACGAATCATAGTTAAGCTTATAATATTTAATCGGTAAATCATTTTTTAAAATAATATTATAAATTTTAAAATAAACACTAAGCCCCGCAAAAAGAGTGTACTTTTTATGCTCATGCTTATAATAAAGCGAACATTTATATTTAATATAATCAAACGGCAAATAAATTAAAAAACCAATGCCAACCAAAAGCATAATTACTAAACCTATCAAAGTTCCGAAAAAGCTTCCAATTGCATTTAATACTTTTTTCATTTACTCACCTTCTTGGATGTATTATAGCATAAAACCATAAACAAATCAATGCGAAGCATTGTATGTAATCCGCAACTTGTTGCGGATTGTAATCAATCCGAAGTAAAGAAACATACAAAGCTTACGCTTTGATGCCATACCGTTCGCCTTGCGAACGGATTACATCCTCGCTCACGCTAGATTACATACCAATCCTTCGGATTGAATAAAAAAGAACGAAGTTTTCACTTCGTTCTTTTTCTGGTGGAGACAACTGGACTTGAACCGGTGACCCCTTGCATGTCAAGCAAGTACTCTAACCAACTGAGCTATGCCTCCGTGTGAAAATTATTATAACACACATTTAAACACTTAACAAGTTTTTTAATTAAAATACTACAAATAACTTGTTATAATTATCGTGACTCCAACCAATACCAAAAGTGTCATAGAAATTCTTCGTCCCAAAACATACAACTCACTTGGTTCCAGTTCATCTGCGCCATTAGCATAAAATCCCAATCGCATTTTTTCGATGCTCCATGTGAATTTTGGCACAAACGCTTCAATACCCGCCACCATAAAAAGCGCTATTGACATTAGTAAACCTTCTCTGGTTTTTTGGATAATAAAATTCATCACAACAAGCACCGAGCAAAGCGCAACACCAATAATCGATATAATGCCCACGATTTTATCATAAAGGCTTACATAAAGCGGGTCTTTTTTGTTATACATATTTTCAATCTGTTCGCCTATTTTGTTTCTGTATTGTTGCTCTTGAGCAGCAGACAGTTTATCACCCAGTATTTCACCGCAATCAATACAAAATCGTCTTTTATCCGAATTACTAGCACCGCATTTTTCGCAAATTTTCATATCATCACCGACCTTTAAATGTATTATGGCATACATATAACATTCCATGCAAGCCGAATTGAGTGGTATTTATGATGATTACCGTCTTTGTTGCTAAAAGCAAAGTGAATCAAAAATCTTCTATATGTTCTTTTATAAACTGTTTCAAATACGTTTCTAACGGCTCCATATCATAGAAAGCATCATCATAATCATCAAAAGGATATCTTTCGGTTTGCTCTTCATATTCATCCACGTCATCAACGTCAAACGATGAAAGATTACATAAATCTATATTGTTATCGTTCACAAATTTATCAAAAAGTTTTTTGTGCTCATTCGCACCAACAACGCTCATATATTCACTAATATAAGGCGCAACCATACGACTGGAATTAACAAAAAACTGACATAATCCGCCGTTATTCACTTCCATCTCTAACCAATTAAGTGAATAAAAGATTTTTTGTGAAACGTTTAAAGAGTTGAATCCATCTTCCTCTTCATCAAAACTTTCCACATTCTGCTCCACTCTGGAAGAAACCGCCTCAAATAAATCATCTTCCGAAAGTGATAGCATTTCTTCTTTTGACATATTCATATATATCAAATCTTTTTCTTTCGATTCTTTTATTCCCTTTATTAATTTGATACTAAATTTAAAAAATTCAAAAACAAACCTTAATACTCCCATTTTAATTATCCTTATAAATATATTTTTCGTCTCAAGAAAATAAAATTTATCTAAACCCCGATTTTCTTATCTTACTACTTCTATTCTATCAAATTTTATCTCAAATGTAAAATCTTGGGGGAAAGAGTCAAAATCTTGCAAATCAATTTCTAAATAAAAATATCCGTCTTTCTCGGTTAATCTATCTGCAAGCCACCAAACCTTTTTTCTTCCCTGTAACTCAATATTTTTCGTTAATATCTTAAAATTAAATAGTTTAATTTCCTTCACAGATTGGTCGTATAATGCACCGGATGCATTAATCCTTAACAGCATAAGATTTTTATCATAAGCGTTTTTATTTCCGACAAATTTACTATAATCAAACGGAAATTCAAAATACTCAACACTCTCAATACAAGCATCGTGCAGGCCATTAACCCAATACCAATTCGGTGGATTATCTAGAAAAGAAGATGAATATACCTTGTCCTTTGCCATATCAATTACCCCAATTTAATTGTATAATAATATTATAGCATAAAAACGATGGAGAAACAAGAGATACTGATATATCGCTGCGCGATATGATATACGGTACCCGTATGATATATTTGTTTTCACAAATATGATATAATATCCGTTCCTTCATATGCCGTATGCATATATCATCCACCGCAAAGGGATATCACATCGAAGATATATCACTCGTTCTGCAAGGAACGGATATCATTGAAAAAACTCCTTGAGAAATCTCAAGGAGTTTTTTCTGGCGCCCCAAACAGGACTTGAACCTGTGACACTGCGGTTAACAGCCGCATGCTCTACCGACTGAGCTATTAGGGCAAAAAGTGTTGGCATCTACCTATTTTCCCAGGCAGCCTCCCGCCAAGTATCTTCGGCGCAAGCGAGCTTAACTTCTGTGTTCGGTATGGGAACAGGTGGACCCTCGCCGCAATCAATACCAACTT
>JAZNLE010000105.1:0-43253 GCA_045578885.1 Acutalibacteraceae bacterium
CCCATCAAAATTACAACCAATTCTCAAGCGGTTGAGGTTGTGTTTAAGAATGTAAAGATAAAATAAAACAACAACACAAGGTGAAAGCCTTGTGTTGTTGTTTTACGAAAAACGATTATGTAATTAAGCTGAAAAAATACACGCTTGCGCATGATTACATTCGCTTGACGGCGATTACATACCAAGCCTTCGGTTTGGATAAAAAATAAAGACCATCAAAAAATGGTCTTTATTTTTTGGTGGAAGTGAGGAGAATCGAACTCCTGTCCAAAAATTTTTCCATATAGGCCTCTCCGAGCGCAGTCGCAAATTTACATTCCCTTACAAAACCGTCAAGCGACCGACTGTTTTGCTTGGTAGTTCCGACTTCATGACGGCAGGTGGAACTACCCGCCGTTCACGTTCACCACTAAATCGACGCCTTGCCTCAGCTGTGGTACTCTGAGGTTCGACGAGCCGCCTAATTAGGCAGCTAAAGCAACTTTATTGTTGTTAGTTAATTTTTAATGCGATTTTTTAAGCGGTACCGCACCGCTGCTCGCTTCCCATACTTCTAAATCCCTGTCGAAACCTTTACACTCCCTTGTATTTAATTCGTAATTCGGAATGCGTAATGCGTAATTCGGAATTATCTGTTTTGTTCTTTTAAAGCTCTGTCGATTGCGCGGTTGGCATCGCGTTTTGCGGCGACTTCGCGCTTATCGTGAAGCTTTTTACCTTTGCACAGCCCCAATTGCACCTTAACAAGCGAACCCTTGAAATAAAGCGATAAGGGCACTAAAGCCATACCGTCCTGCTTTACAGCACCCAAAAGCCGCATAATCTCGCGTTTGTGAAGCAAAAGCTTGCGGTTTCTGGCGGGCGGTTTGTTAAACCTGTTGCCGTAGTCATAGGGGCTAATGTGCATCTGCTTTATAATCATTTCGCCGTCGTCTACACTGCACCAAGCATCTTTAAGGTTTACTCCGCCTTGGCGTATCGACTTAATTTCGGTCCCTGAAAGCGCGATTCCGCATTCAAAGCTTTCTACCACAAAGTATTCGTGAAAGGCTTTTTTGTTTGTTGTTATTGTCTTGAGATTTTCCACGGAACGCACCCCCTTAATAAATTATAAAAGTTTTAAAAATCTTGTCAAGTAAAAAAGGTCGAAAAAACACCTTTACAGCAAACTGTAAAGGCGTTGATTCACAAGGTTTCTCTTTATATGTAGAGATTAGCCTTCAGAGATAGCGTCAACGGGGCAACCAGCTGCACAAGCGCCACAGTCACAGCACTTATCAGCGTCGATTTCATATTGAGTTGCGCCTTCAACAATAGCGTCAACAGGGCAACCAGATGCACAAGCGCCACAGCTGATGCAAGCGTCAGAAATTACATAAGCCATCTTAGAAACACCTCCGTAGATTTACTAAATACATTTTAACTCTAAAACACCCAAAAATCAAGAGAAATTTTCAATATGCCAAAAAAATGTAGAATTATTTGTCATTTTGCGGTTTTTGGGGCTTTTTGCCGCCTGATACACGCTCTACATTATCGCGGTGAATCTTAAAGGGAAGAGTTTCACTGTCGTGAAGCTTTACATAAAGATTGCCTGTTACGAGGTTTACATCGGTAACAGTTCCTACTCCGTCGGGGGTTTTAACAGTAGAGCCAACGCGGGGAGTGATTGATGCCAAGTGGCTATAGGCATCTTCCTCGTATTTAAGGCAACACATAAGTCTTCCGCAGCTGCCTGAAATTTTTGTCGGGTTTAAGGAAAGCCCTTGCTCCTTTGCCATTTTGATTGAAACAGGCTCAAAATCATTTAAGAAACGCTTACAGCAATAGGGTTGACCGCAGATACCGATACCGCCGAGCATTTTTGCTTCGTCGCGTACACCAATCTGGCGAAGTTCAATTCTTGTGTGGAATTTAGCCGCAAGGTCTTTTACAAGCTCGCGGAAGTCGACTCTGCCGTCAGATGTGAAGAAGAAAACAATCTTACCGCCGTCAAAGGAATATTCAACCTCGACAAGCTTCATATCAAGTTTGTGTTGGTTAATCATTTCTTCGCAGATTTTAAAAGCATCTTCAGCTTTCTTTTTATTTTCTTCGATCCTTTTTAAATCTTTTTCGGTTGCGATACGAAGCATTTTCTTAAGGGGCGAAACCAAGTCCTCGTCATTTACCTGATGGTTGGCTTCGGCAATAATGCCAAGCTCGTTACCGTTCTGGGTTTCTACGATTACCTTGTCGCCTTTACTTACAGTTTTGCCTGCAGGGGAGAAGTAGTAGGCTTTGCCCGTATCTTTGAATTTTACTGATACAACTTCTGTCATTTGTTCCTCCGAATAAGTTCTGTCATTTTGCTTGTAAGGTTGCAAAACAGCAGATTAAGGTTTATGTTAGTTAAAAGCGAGTCTTCAAATTCGGGCATTACGGAATATATTCCCATAAGCGCTTTTGAAAGACTATGGTTTGGAGATTTTCGTATTCTTTTTGAAATAAGATACTTCAAATCTTTTATAAAATTATCGGCATCAATGCGGTTTTTTGAAAAAGGTAAAACCGTTTTAAGCATTGTGAATTGGTCGCCGTTTATCGCAGATTCTAAATATTCCTTTGCCGCCGCTTCGGTCTTTGAAGAGGAAACGCCGTTTAGAATATTGAGCGCTCTGCCGATGTTGTTTTTCTCAAGCTCCAACGCTTCTTTTATAAGGTCTTCCTTGAAATCGGTTTTTGATTTTATATATTGGAAAGCTACCGAAAATTCGGGAGCGTTGAGCGTGAGGGTTACACAGCGCGAAATTATGGTATCAAGCAAAGAAGACTTGTTTTCGGCAATAAGCACGAACATAACAGCCACAGGTGGTTCTTCCAAAACCTTTAAAAGCGCGTTTTGTGACTGTTCGTTCATAGTGTCTGCGCCGTCGATTACAAAGACGCGTTTTTTCGCTTGGTGAGGTTTTATATAAGCCTCATTTCGCAAATCTCTGATTTGAGCGACTGTGATGGTTTTCTTGCCGTCAGCGTTGGTAACGACTGTTATATCGGGGTGGGAGTTGATATTCGCTAAGTGGCAGTCGTGACAACTGCCACAAGGGGAATTATCCTCACCGCATACAATAGCATTGCAAAGATATTTTGCCAAGGTGTGCTTGCCTGTGCCGTAGTCACCCTCCAAAAGAATTGCGTGGGGTATACGCTTTTCTTTTATGAAGTTGTCGACAGCGCGGCACAATTTATCATTTCCGACAATGGAAATCATAACACGAAACCAACCTTTTTCATTGCCTTAAAGTAGGTCTTGCGAGCAACATATTCAGCCTTTTCAGCGCCCTGCTTATAAAGAACTTCCAAGGCTTTTTTGTCTTTTATAATTTCGTCATAAGCAGTTTTGATGGGTGCTAAAGCGTCAGCAACAGATTCGCCAACAGCGAGTTTAAAGTCGCCATAGCCTTTGCCTTCGAATTCCTTTTCAATATCGGCAATCGACTTTTCGGTAATAGCCGAATATATTGTCATAAGGTTGGAAATGCCGGGTTTATCATCACTGAATCGAACGCAAGCCTCAGAATCGGTTACAGCGCGCTTAAATTTTCTTATAATATCGTCCTTAGAGTCGAGAATTGCAACCCAGGAATTAAGGTTATCGTCAGATTTGGACATTTTCTTGGTCGGGTCCTGAAGCGACATAACTCTGGCGCCTGTTTTGGGGATATAAGCATCGGGTACGGTGAAAACATCGCCGTAGAGATTGTTAAAGCGGATAGCGATATCACGCGCGATTTCGAGGTGTTGCTTCTGGTCGGCGCCCACGGGTACTAAATCGGGCTTGTAGAGCAAAATGTCAGCCGCCATAAGCACAGGGTAGGAGAAAAGACCTACATTGACATTGTTAGCGTGCTTTGCCGATTTATCCTTAAACTGTGTCATACGCGACATCTCGCCGAACTGTGTGTTGCAGGAAAGAAGCCAAGAAAGGCAAGCGTGCTCGGGTACATGGGATTGAATAAAAAGTGTGTGCTTTTCGGGGTCAATACCAAGGGCGAGAAGTAAAGCGTATGTAGAATAAATCTGCGAACGAAGCTTAGAGGGCTCTTGTCTTACAGTAATAGCGTGCAAATCTGCTACAGCAAAGGTGCAGTCAAATTCTTCTTGCATCGCTACCCAGTTTTTAAGAGCGCCCAAGTAGTTACCGAGGGTTAACATACCGCTCGGCTGTATGCAACTTAAAACCTTCTTTTTTTGGTTTGTTTCAATAATTTCAGACATAAGTTTTCCGCCTTTAAATAGTTATCCTTATAATTATATCATAAATTAAAAGATTTTACAAGTTTTAGTTGAGTTCATCAAGTGATAAATAAAAACTTTCGATAAATTCTTCCATAAAAATATCGGCTTCGGGGCAATTAAGCTCGCTGATTGCTTTGCGTGTGCTTTTTTCAGCCACTGCAAACTCGCGGTTGCCCATATTTGCTTCTTCAATGCACTTGATAAGTGCCGAAATTTTATCCGCTGCTTTGACAAGACGGGCTATATCGTCTTGCGGGTTATAAATTTTTACGAACTCTGCCTTAAAATCGTTAGGGAGTTTTTCTATAAGGCGGTTTTCTGCTACCTTTTCAATATCCTTATAAACCTTTTTAATATCGCAGTTGTAGTATTTTATAGGGGTGGGCATATCGCCTGTGATAATCTCGGTTGTGTCGTGATACATAGCCGCAACCGCAACGGCATTAGGGTTGATATCACCGCTAAGGCGAGTGTTATTTATAATGGCGAGCGCGTGGGCAACAAATGCCACTTCGAGCGAATGCTCACTTAGATTTTCGGTTTTTGTGTTGCGCATAAGTCCCCAACGGTAGATGTTTTTCATACGGGACATCATAGCGTAAAAATGATTTTTCACAATTTTCACTTCCTTTATTGAATATTATAACATTAAATGATATAATATCAATAGAATATTTTGGTTTGAGGTATAAAAAATGGGATTTTCTGAACTTAAAAATAGAACACTGACGCCCAAGAAGGAAAAAGCGCTTTCGACATTCTTGTTGGCGCTTTTAACAGCGGCTTGTCTTTTCGTGCCGTATATGGTTTTGAGCGAGGGTTATTTCACCTTTTACGGTGACTTTAATGTTCAGCAGATTCCTTTTTATCAGAAGTGCCACGAAGCAATAAGAAGTGGTAATATTTTTTGGGATTTCGGGACTGATTTGGGTGCGAATTTTATCGGCTCTTACAGTTTCTATCTTTTAGGAAGCCCGTTTTTTTGGCTTACAATCCCTTTCCCGAACAGCTTTGTGCCGTATCTTATGGGACCGTTACTCATTCTCAAGTTTGCCTGCGCGGCACTGACGGCTTACTATTTTATCCGCCGTTTTACAAGAACGCCCGAAGCGGCGTGTCTCGGCGGTCTTCTGTATGCTTTTTCGGGATTTTCGGTTTATAATATCTTCTTTAACCACTTCCACGAGGCTATAATTTTCTTTCCGCTTTTGCTTTTAGCACTTGAGCTTCTTATAACCGAAAACCGTCGTTTTGTTTTTGCGCTAACCGTTTGCCTTTGCGCCGTTTCAAACTACTTTTTCTTCTTTGGAATGGTGGTTTTCGCAGTCATATACTTCTTTGTAAGGTTATTTTCAGGTGCAATAAAGATTAAGTTTAGTCGATTTTTGATTCTTGTTTTCGAAGCGGTTTTGGGACTTTTGCTATCGGCGTTTATATTGCTTCCTTCGATTATGGCGATTACAGGGAATTCGCGAATTTCGGAATTTCTTATGGGTTGGAGCGCGATAATGTACGGAAAAGAGCAAATTTATGCCAATGTGTTGCAGTGCTTTTTCTTCCCGCCCGATATACCTGCCCGTCCTGTATTTTTCCCGGGTGCAGAGGTTAAGTGGTCATCTCTCGGCGGTTGGCTTCCTGTTTTTAGTATGGTCGGTGTTTTTACCTGGTTTAAGACCAAAACAGGCAGTTGGCTCAAAAGACTTATCGGTATTTGCATTTTTATGGCTTTAGTGCCGATTCTTAACAGTGCGTTTTACGCCTTTAACACCTCGTATTACGCGCGTTGGTACTATATGCCGATACTTCTTATGTGTCTTATGACCGTTATGCTCACAGAAGATAAAATGGTGAATTGGTCCTACGGTTATAAGTGGGTTTTGGGTATTACGATTGCTATATCAGCAGTTATTGGTTTCTTTCCGCAAAAGGATGACGAGGGTAATACCATTTTCGGCATCTACACCCAAGCTGACGATTTGACATATGTTATAAGGTTTGCGGTTGCGTGTTCTATTGCGATTGTAAGTCTTATTATCCTATATTTCCTCTTGAAAATTCTCAAAACCAACGCGAAGTCTTTTTATAAAACAAGTGTTGTCTGTGTTTGTATTATTTCGGTTATATACGGTAATGTGTTTATTGCTTGCGGTCGTATGCATTCTTACGAAATTAAGGATGTTATGATTGACAGCCTTATAGAAGGTGAAGTCGATTTTGCCGATGACGACACCTTTAGAATTGACGCGTATGATTGTGTGGATAATACCGCAATGTATCTGGGATACTCGGGCATAAACGCGTTCCATTCGGTTGTTCCGTCTTCGATAATGGAATTTTACGAATATATCGGGGTTGAGCGCAGTGTTGCGAGCAGACCTAATACCGATTATGTGGCTATCCGTCCGCTTCTTTCGGTTAAGTATCTTTTAAACCGCGTTGACGGTGATAGCTTTATTGATACCGAAACCAAAGAAACCGAAATGGAGGGGTATACCTATATTGATACTCAAAGCGGTTTTTATATCTATCAAAATGACAATTATGTACCTTACGGTTTCTCGTACGAGTATTATATGAGTGAAGAATTCTGCAATAACTATACCGACGAGGAGCGCGCAAGTCTTATGCTTAAAGCAATTCTTTTAACCGACGAGCAAATCGAAAAATACGGCAGTCTTTTGATAAACTTTGACGGTTTTTCAAGAAATCCTGCACCCGATGACGAGGAAAGAAGCCTTTATTTCGATTATGAAAGTATGGTTTATGACTGCGAAAGACTTAATGAAACCTCGGCATTAACCTTTGAAACCGACAAGAGAGGCTTTTCTGCAACTGTCGAGAGAGAGCGCGAAAACCTTGTGTTCTTCTCGATTCCTTATGACGAGGGTTGGACTGCGACGGTGAACGGCAAGCCTTGTCAAATTGAAAAGGTTAACAAAGGCTTTATGGCGGTTTTAGTACCCGAAGGTATGAGCGAAATTCGTTTTAATTACACAACTCCGGGGCTTAAAGCGGGACTTCTTGTAACGGTGTTCAGTTGCGCGATATTCCTTTGTTATATGCTTATCTTCTTTTTATACCGCAAAAATCATAAAGCAGATACAGCATATCCTGAGGGTGAAATTTTGCTTAAAAGCTGGAGCGAGGCAGAAGAGGGAGAAGATTTCGGGGTTCAAGAAATAATCGAGAAAAATGAGAGCCTTTTGGACCAGATGGATGAAATTGTAATCCCGAAAATCGAAAGCGGTTTTGAAGGCGGATTTAAAATTATACCAACAGATGATGAAAAAGAATAAAATTTTATATAATAATTTATGGGAGTGGTAGGTATGAAAAAAATTATCAGTTTATTGCTTGTGTTTGTTTTGGCTTTCTCGGTGCTTACAATCAATGCTTCTGCGGCGGAAGAAAAGAATATGAATATTTACGGTTTGTATCTTACGCTTGAAGGAGATGCTACGCTCATTGAATCCGACGGTGAGTGGTTGCTTGTAGATACGGGTATTGAGGGTGCTTCTGACGAATTATTGAAAAAACTCTCATATTACGGCGTTAAGAAAATGGATGTTTTGTTAAGTCATTTGCATGCCGACCATATGGGTGGTCTTGCCGCTTTAGAAGACAGTGGTATAAAAATAAATAAGTTATATCTGCCCGATTCTTCAACCACGCCTCTTTATCCGCATACCGAAACCTTTAGAAAAAGAGCGGTTAATAGCGCTCAGGCAAATAATTCAAGCGTTACTATTAAATATCTTAAAAAGGGTAGTATATTCTCTTTTGGTGATGTCAGCGCTAAGGTTTTAGGTCCTGTTGCAGCAGATATTAGTCCAGAGGATTTCGAACAAACCAACGAGCAAACTCCGATGGATCATTATGTGAACTGTCGTTCCTTGACAGTAAGATTTGACTGTGGTGAGACTTCATATATCACAGCAGGCGATATCGAAAAAGAAGAAGAAGAGGCTTTACTAAAGGCATATAAAGGCACAGATGAACTTGATGCAGATATTATGAAGCTTAGTCACCATGCGCTTTATACTTCAAATACAGCAGAATTTTTGGCGAAAATAACACCTAAATATTCTTTTGGACAGAACAGCGAAAAGGGAATTACTGAAGGTTTTCCTTATCGAATGTATTATTCTTCTTGCGAAAATGCTTCGAAATACGGTCCTGTATATTTAGTTGGTGATGAGAAGAAGGATTTTGCTGCAAAGGTTACAGACGGAAAAATCAGCATCTACAGAGGAACCGAAAAGCTTTCGGGTCTTGTAACGCTTACCGGTGGCGACGGTACGGTTGTTAAGACCGATAAGTATTACATAACCGGTGGGGATGTTAAGGAAGGCGTTTATACTGTAGATGGCAAGAAATATTATATTTCTGACGGTGGATTTGTTAATAAAGCCTTTTACAGCTTTAATTTGGATAAATATGTTTACAGATATGAGCCTGTAGAAAATGGCGATGTAAGATATTTTGATTTGGAAGGTGTAATGTACACAGGTTTCCGCAAGATAAACGATAATTATTTCTATTTCAATACAAGCACCGGTGTTATGGTTAAGGGTGATAAAGATTTTACACCTGTAAAAATTGGTTCAAATAAATACGCAATTAACGAAAACGGCGCGGTTTATAATTACAATGCTGCTTCGGGCGCATGGAAGCAATACGGCTCGAATTATCGATATTTTGATAAAAATGGTGTAATGCAAACCGGTTGGGTTACTGTTGAAGGTAAGAAATATTATCTTGAACCATCTACAGGACTTAGAAAAATAGGTCTTAGTGAAATAGATGGTAAAAAGTATTATTTTGTAGAAGAAAACAATGCAGGATATGCATGGTGCGAAGGTTGGAAGAAGTTTGGTGCGCAATACAGATATTTTGGATCTGACGGAGTTATGTGCACTGGTTTTCGCAAGATAAACGATAATTATTTTTATTTCGATACAAGCACAGGGATTATGGTTACGGGTGATAAAGATTTCACTCCTGTAAAAATCGGCTCTAAAAAATATGCCATTAATGAAAACGGTGCGGTATATAACTATGGTAAATCTTCGGGCGCATGGAAAAAATATGGTTCCAATTATCGTTATTTCGACAAAAAAGGAGTTATGAAAACAGGTTGGGTTACTGTCGGTTCTAAAAAGTATTATCTAAACACTTCGACAGGACTTAGAACAATCGGTCTCAAGAAAATTGACGGCAAAACATATTATTTTGTGGAAAAGAATAACGCTGGTTATGTATATAAGAGCGGTTGGAAAAAGTTTGGCTCAAAGTACCGCTATTTTGACAAAGACGGTGTTATGAAAACAGGTTGGCTTACTATAGGTAAGAAAAAATATTACCTTAGCAAGAGTACGGGCTACCGCTCGGTAGGACTTAAAGAAATTGGCGGCAAAACATATTACTTTGTGGAAAAGAATAACGCTGGTTATGTATATAAGAGCGGTTGGAAAAAGTTTGGCTCAAAGTACCGCTATTTCGACAAAGACGGTGTTATGAAAACAGGTTGGCTGACAGTCGGCGGTAATAAGTATTATCTTAGTAAGTCTACAGGCTATCGCTCAGTCGGTCTCAAGAAAATAAGCGGTAAAACCTATTACTTTGTTGAAAAGAACAAAGCTGCTTATATGTATAAAAGCGGTTGGAAAAAGTTTGGTTCAAAATACCGTTATTTTGACTCAAAGGGTGTTATGAAAACCGGTTGGGTTAAGGTTAAGGGTAAGTATTACTACCTTAACAAATCCACAGGCTACCGCTCAGTCGGTCTTAAGAAAATTGGTAAGAAGACCTATTACTTTGTCGAAAAGAACAAGGCGGCTTACAGATATTCGGGCTGGAAAAAATTCGGCAGTAAGAAGCGCTATTTCGACAAGAATGGTGTTATGGCAACCGGCAAAAAGAAGATTGGCGGCAAGACCTATAAGTTTGATAAAAAGGGTTATTTGAAGAAATAAAATAATGGATTTTATCCTAAAAACAGAGGGCAAGAACGAAAATCTTGCCCTTTTTATGCTCTTTTTAAAAATTTTTTAATATGAAAATTTCCTTTATTTATGCGGACTATCGCAATTTTGCGGTAGTCCGTTTTTTGTATTTTTAAAAGATGTCGGGGAATGTCGGGGTCGAAATGAGTATAATGTGAATTGCTGATAGGAGGAACGCAAATGCGAGAGAATGACAAACTACTTTATAAAACCTTGAAATCGATACTTAATGAAAGGCTGTCAGACGAAGAGACACTCACTCTTAGAGAAGAAGGATTTACAGTAAAGGACCCAAGAAGAAAAACAGCGATAATGATTGCCCTTTATAAAAAGGCGGTTTCGGGTGACTTATCAGCTATAAAGGAGTTGCGTTCGATCGTGAGCGAAAAAACCGAGGAAAAGCCAGATGGCTTAAAGGCGGTGATGATTGTTGACGACATCCGAGATTAAAATTTCGGCTATTGTCGGACAAGGCTATGACAAATTTTGGAACTGCAAAAAGCGTTATCGCGTATTAAAAGGCGGTAAGGGTTCCAAAAAATCAGCCACTACGGCACTCAACTTTATTTTCAGACTGATGAAAGAAAAGCAGAGTAATCTCTTGGTTGTGCGGCAGGTGATGAACACCCACCGAGACAGCACTTTTGCACAGCTGAAATGGGCACAGGAAAGGCTTGGGGTTTCGAAGTATTGGAGCAACACCGTATCCCCATTAGAAATGGTTTATAAACCCACAGGGCAAAAAATCATTTTCCGTGGATTTGACGATGTTTTAAAGCTCGCTTCCACTACAGTTTCAAGCGGATATCTCAATTATGTATGGATTGAAGAGGCGTTTGAAATCGCTAACGAAACCGATTTCGATAAGCTTGACTTATCTGTCCCGAGGGGAATGATACCAGCCCCACTTTATAAGCAGACAACACTCACTTTTAATCCTTGGAGTGACACGCATTGGCTGAAAAAACGCTTTTTTGACTCGACTTCACCTGACGTTGAAACCTTTTCTACAAATTATCTTTGTAATGAGTTTCTTGACAAGATCGACAGACAGGTTTTTGAGAGAATGAAAAAAACCAACAGGCGAAAGTACGAGGTTGCAGGTCTCGGAAACTGGGGTATTTCCGAAGGACTTGTTTTTGAAAATTGGTCGGTGGGAGAAATCTCTATACCAAGAGAAGAGGAGTATATGTGGAAAAGCTTTTTCGGGCTTGACTACGGCTATACAAACGACCCGACCGCATTTGTGGCTTTCAAAGCCAACCCCATACAAAAACAAATTTATATTTACAGTGAATTTTACAAAAAGCGTATGCTCAACTGCGATATTGCCCAGAAAATTACCGAAATGGGCTTCGCAAAAGAACGCATACGCGCCGACTGTGCCGAGCCTAAATCCAATGACGATTTACGGAGGTTGGGTATCGGGCGAATTACCCCGTCTGTAAAGGGGCGCGACAGTATACTCAACGGTATTTCGGCTATTTGTGAATACCAAATTACAGTAAATCCCGCGTGTGTAAATATGATAAGAGAACTTTCGTCCTATGTTTATGACGATAAGCGAAGTGAAAACGGCCTTAAAATGCCGAAGGACAGCGAAAACCATCTTTGCGATGCACTTCGTTACGCGTTTGAGGATGTGAAATTCTTCAAACCTCGAAAAGATGACGAAATTCGGGTTTACCAAAGCGAGATTGACAAAAAAGATTTTAACGGAGGCTGGGATGTATGACAGTTATATTGATAATTTTTACTGCAATAATTGCCTTTTTAATCGGTTTTTCTGTGGGTGTAAAAAAAGAGCCGCCGATTAAGGTGAGAAAATTTGTAGCAAAGCCTGATAAAGACTTGCAGGAAATTAAAACACAATATCAGAACTTTTTAAATTACGACGGAAGTGTACAACGATAAGACAAGGACGGAGATTATGAAATGTCAGAAAATATTATTCAAAATGAAGCTAACAAAAGCCAAGAAAATATTACTGAAACTCAAGCGGAAACCAAGGCGCACGAGCAACCCGAAATTATTGTCCCTGTGAAATTTAACAAGCAGGTTTTGAATTTGGATTTTAAGACGGCTCAGGAAATGGCACAAAAGGGTATGAAATTTGATGTGATTTCTAAAGATTATGAGGTGCTTAAAGGCTTGGCGAAAGCTGAGGGTAAAAGCGTTGGAGAATTTATCGAAGCGTTAAAAGTTCAGAAATCGGCACTCAGAGAAAATGAAATTCTCGAAAAATGCGGAGGAGACAAGCAGTTTGCCCAGCATATTTTAAAGCTTGAAAATGCTAATTCTAATGACGCTGTCGGTTTTTCGGAGGTGAGCGAAAATTTTCCAAAAATCAAGTCGATAGAGGATTTACCTGAATGTGTTGTAGAATCCGCAAAGTTAAAGGGTACCTTATTGCTTGATGAATATTTAAGATATCTTCACAAGCAAGACCTCGCTATTAAAGCGAGCATTAAAAACCAACTCAAAGCAGAGCAGTCTGCAACGGGTTCATTAGTAAACAAAAAAGGGGCACAAAGCCCTGAAACCGCAGAGTTCCTTCGTGGACTCTGGCAAAAATAAGAAAAATTTAAGGAGTAACTATTATGTCTATTAACTCAATCGAAAATGCTTTAAGATATTCAACCGAACTCGATAAAATGTTTGCCCAGAAATCTGCGACAGGTTTCTTTGCTGATAATGCGCTTGCTACAAAATTTGTAGGTGCGAAGACCGTAATTATCCCCGATGTTGATTTTCAGGGCCTTGCCGACTATGACCGCGACACAGGCTTCACAAAGGGCGCTATCACTGTAAGCAACACTTCTTACACAATGCAGATGGACCGCGCACGTTCTTTGCAGATTGACCGCGAAGATATGGACGAAACAGGTATCGCAAATCTTGCAGGTAAAATCCTTGGTGAATATGTTCGCACAAAGGTTGTTCCCGAATGCGATGCGTATGTTTTGTCCAAGCTTGCAGGCTTGGCAGTAACCCGCGCTAATACAATTGACGGTGATATTGAGAAACCTTTTGAAGCTCTTTGCAATCTTATTAACGAGGTTCAGGCAGTAGTTGGCTATGACGAAGAATTGGTGGCTTTTGTTGACGGTTATGTATATGCAGCTATGCAGAATTCTGCTGAAATTTCAAAGATGATAACTATCAGCGATTTTAAGCAGGGTGATGTAACACTCAAGGTTAAGTCAATTAACGGTGTTTCAATTATCCCTGTTGTAAGTGAACGAATGAAAACAGCTTATTCTTTCGGAGCTAACGGTTTTATGCCTTCAGAAAATGCACGTGGAGTTTATATGCTTGTAACTCCGAAGTCGGGCGCACATCTCGTTAAAAAGACCGAAAACATGCGTATCTTTACCCCCGAACAGAACATTGATGCTGACGCTTATAAGTTTGATTACAGAATTTATTATGATGTATTTGTAAACAAGAGCGGTCTTGACGCTATTTGGGCTTGGGTATCTCCTCAGTTGACAGTTTCATCTAACCCTTCAGATAAAAGTGTTACTGCAGGTTCGATTTCTGGAAATTTGAACATTTCAGCTAAGAGCAGCGGAACACTTTCTTATCAGTGGTATGAGTGCACTGATGAAAACGGTTTAAATGCTGTTAAGCTTCCCGGTCAAATCGGTTCTTCAATGCTAATTCCTACCGACCTTGAAGTTGGAACATACTATTACTTTGTCAAAGTATTTGTAAATGGTATTGAAAGTTACAAGTCGACTATTGCAACTGTAACTGTTTCTTAAAACTTTGTAAAATTCGTATGGGAGGGTAACCCTCCCTTACACTAAGGAGAAATAATATGACAAAGCAACCTAAAGAAATTTTTGGGGAATACAGGTCAGGTGTTGCCTATAAATCGGCTCTAGGCAAGCGCGGTATGTATGAGCAAAACCGCATCAATGAGCGCTTTTATATCGGTGACCAGTGGTATGGTGCTAAATGCGGAAATGAGCGACCACTTGTGAGACACAATATTATAAAGCGTATCGGCGACTATAAGATGTCGCAGGTATTAAGTGCGCCGACAAAGGTGGAATTTTCAGCAGAGGGCATACCTACAAGCAGTGACTTTGTTCTCTCAAGAAATAGTGTTAAAGACAATTCTCCCGAGGAAGTAACAGTTATGACTTCGGCTTTCGGCAAATATTTTGATACTACAGCCGAGCGAGTGAATTTTTCGGAATTACAGGATAAGGTTTTGCGTAATGCGTATATCACAGGTACGGGTGTGCTTTATACATATTGGGACAGTGATGTGCAGACAGGGCTTTATGCGGACGATTTTAAAACAGTTAAAATCAAGGGTGATATTTGCTGTCAGGTGCTCGATATTGAGGATGTATATTTTGCAGACCCTCACACTGAGGATGTTGAGAATCAGCCGTATATCATAATTTCAACCCTAAGAGATACTGAATCGGTCTTAAGGGAAGCGCGACTTTTTGGGGCGAATATTGTAACACTTCGCAGGATTGAGGAGTCCCAAATCGACGGTAAAATCACAGTATTGACTAAGCTTTTTAAGGAATATAAAAAGGAAACGGGATATACAATTAAATGTATAAAGGTTTGTGAAAATGCGGTCATAAGACCTGAATTTGACACTTCGCTTCACCTATATCCAATATCGGTTTTTAAGTGGGAACGCAAAAACAACTGCGCCTACGGTGAGAGTGAAATCACTTATTTAATTCCGAACCAAATTGCGATTAACCGAATGATTACTGCGAATGTGTGGTCGGCAATGACAACGGGAATGCCTATAATGCTTGTCAACGGCGATACTGTGACCGAAAAAATCACCAATGAGCCCGGACAGATTATTAAGGTGTTCGGAAATAACGAGGATGTCGCTGGTGCGGTCAAATATGTCACACCGCCGACCTTTGAAAAAGATTATGACAGTAGCATAAATTCCCTCATAAACAACACCCTTACACAAAGCGGCGCGAATGAGGTTGCCCTCGGTGACTCAAGAGCGGATAATGCAACTGCCCTTATGACAATGCGTGATGCGGCTTTAAAGCCTTTGCAGATTGTCAAAAACCGTTTTTATTCCTTTGTTGAAGCAACCGCGAGAATATGGGCAGAGTTCTGGATTACAAAATACGGCAACCGCAAAATCAAAATCAAGGACGAAAAGGGCGTGTGGTATCTTGATTTCGACGCCGAGCGTTATAAAGACCTTATTATAAACACAAAGGTTAATGTAACTAACGATACGGTTTACAGCGAGAAGGAACGAACTGAAACGCTCTTACACCTTTATGAAAAAGGAATAATCAACCGCGAGCAGTTGTTGGTCCGTCTGCCTGACGGCGTTGTGAATGACAAGAGCGCGTTGCTTGAAGATTATAGTTCGGAGGTGCAGGAAAATGACGGGCAATGATATTTACAGAAGAGTTTTAGGACTTTTGGGTTATCTTAACACCAATACCGTAAAGGCAGGGGAAGAGAATCTTCTTAAAAGAGCGCTCGATATTATAAATCAGATTTGTGTTGATTTGAAAATACCGCCGATTAAACTCTTAGAGGATAAAATTGAGGCGAAGACCGAGTCTCTCGATGCTTTATGTTATGGTACAGCGATGATTATGTCTTTAGTCGAGGGTGACGGCGCTAAAAATCAGATTTTCACCGCTATATATAATGCCAAAAGGGCGACCGCTTTGTCGCAAACCCAAAAAATTGAGGACAAATTGCCATTTGTCAGTTACGGAGTTGATTAAATGAAATATAATTCACTCAAAAGACAGCCGATTAAAAATTTAAGAATATCGGGGTTTGACGGCGGCATAAATCTCAAAAATCCGCGCACAAATATTGAGAATAATCAGTTATGTGATTGCGAAAATATGTGGTTTAAGGATTCGCGACTGCAGACGCGTCCGGGTTTTTACGGCGAGGTGAACAGAGCGGTAGAAACCAAGATTTACGGTTATACAGGTAGTCTTGAGTATAAAATCACCGACACCGAGGTTTATTATAACGAGTCTTATCATAGAATAGCCATTTCTGATGTTTTAACCGACGATTACGCGCATTACACCTATGTTTACCTCATTGATCTTGTTGGTAATATCAAACCCATTGGGCATATGTCGTTCTTGCGGCTTACAAGTGATACTTTCTATACACCCGTAAATATACTTTTCTATAACGGAAAATCCGAAACAGGCGGCGGAATATTCGCGCTTGTGACACTTCAGAACGGAGGAGACACAAGTCAAAGATATTATTATATCTATGAAATAGACGAAACATTTAGCGAGTGGAACAGGATTTTCGATTATTATGTTCCGACAATCTATATAAACGGTAGGGGAAATCTTTATGATACGGCGCGGTCGGAGACCTCGTTTTCGGCACCTACAGCTAAAACCCTTGAATCTCCGAATATGTTAAACGGCAGATTTAACGCCTATTATACTTCGGACGGGTATTCAAATTCGTTCAGGCTTCCTTTTTCCAATCTTGCCAAGGAATCTGTGGTTTGCAGAATATACTACACCTTGCTTGACTATGCCGAATGGAGAATTGAGGGCGAAGCAACCAAAAATACTCAAAAATTTCAGAACAAAGATGTAACCGCTGTGGTAGACCGCACCAAAGGAACGGTATATTTTACCTCGGGCGGCACGGATTATGCTGTTCCCGTAATGCCTAAGTATCACGAAAATAATATTAAGATAACCGCGACAAAAGAGATACCTCTCGGTTTTTCAAAGGTGGTACATTCCACCTGCAGTGTGAGAAATAACTCCAAGTTGCTTTTGGCAGGTGGCGAGAGCGGAAATACAGTATTTGTTACAAGCTATGATAATCCGCTTTATTTTCCGCAGAATTCCTGCACTACGGTAGGGGATGTCGATTCTGAGATAACTGCGCTTTCGGTACAGCAGGGTAAGATAATCGCCTTTAAGCCATATGAGATTTATACCCTTGATTTTAAAGCAGGGGACAGCATTAACGAAATATCACTCTTAAGCGATAATGACACCATTTTCAAAAAGGCGGATAGTATTAAAGTATGCCAAATTTCTGAAAGAATCGGTTGTGAAAACAAGCGGACGGTGTCGCTTTGCGGCAATGTTAATTTGTGGCTTGGTAAGGATAATGGCATCTATGCGCTCGAATCGGCAACTTCACCCAAAATCGTCAATATATCCGAATATGTAGCCGAAAAAATGCCCGAATATTTCCCGAAGCAGACCTTTGCTGTGGGCAATGAAAACTATTATTTTATGGTTAACGGAGATAAAGTTATTGCGGTCGACCTTAAAAGCAAGGCTTTGTATTTGTGGTCTGTGCCGAAAGAATTGAGTCTTCAAAGTGGTTTTTACCACAATGCAAAGTTCAGATTTTTGTGTACTACCCCCGACAGCACAATCGCTTATATGACAACCCTTGAGGGCGAAGAAGATATTTATATGTATCACGATGCAAACGGGGTTATTTGCGAAAATGCAAAATCTATAAATAACAGTATGACCACTAAGCAATTTCGTTTGTCGGATATGGGACAGCTTATGAATATCGATAGTATTTATCTTTCCCTTTCGGCAGTGGGTAGAGCGCAGATTGTTGTAAATTCGCACGAGATCACAAGCATCAATTTCGGTTTCTTAGGTGAAGAGTATAGTAAGCACGAGCATAAGTCGGTAAGACTTATACCGCATTTGTACGGAGTCGATACGGTCTTTTTGACGGTAAGCTCAGACAGTCTTATGAGCATCGGCGAAGCCGAAATTTCTTACAGAATAACAGGGTAGTGCTATGAAAAAGATTTTGATTTTGTGCCTTACGGTGCTGTGTTTAATCTCTGCTTCAGGATGTGGTCGGAACACAAATTCACAGAATGGTGTCTGGATTACATATTACGAGCTTGATATAATGCTTAAAGGCGATTTTAAGCGGGAGTTTGCAAAGGTTATAGAGAACTGCAAGGAACTTCAAATAGGGAATCTTTACATACACACAAGAGCTTTCGGCGATTCGCTTTATAAATCTGACTATTTTCCACTTAATGAAAGCGTGAAAAAATATGATTATGATATTTTCGCTTATATTTTAGACGAGTGTAGAAAAGAGGGCTTAAAGGTTCACGCGTGGATAAATCCATATAGAATTTCTTCGAGCACTACGAATATTGAAGAAATTGATCACTTAAGCCCTGCGTTTAAGTGGCTAACCGATGAAAACGTAGATAACGACAGTAATGTTGGTTTTGCGAGCGGTATATACCTTAATCCCGCGAGCGTGCAGGTGAAAAACCTTGTGCTTGACGGGATTAGGGAACTTATCGTAAAATACGAGGTCGATGGGATTCATTTTGACGATTATTTTTATCCCACAAAAAAAGAAGATTTTGACAAAATTTGCTTTCAAAAATATAAAGTAGAAACCGTCGATCCGTTATCTTTGGCGGATTGGCGGCGGAATAATGTCAATAGTCTTATAAGCGAGTGTTATAAAGTTATCAAGTATGCTGACAGTAATATTATATTTAGTATCAGTCCCACTGCATCGGTTACACAGAATTATAACAATTTGTATGCAGATGTGGAGTTGTGGATTGAAAAAGGGTATGTAGACGAGATTATACCTCAATTATATTTCGGGTTTGAGTACTCCGACGAGAGCTTTCGTTTTGACAATCTTTTAGAGGAATGGAAAGCAGTCTGTGAGCGAAATTCCGAAGTAAAACTTAAAATCGGTCTTGCGTGTTATAAGGCAAAACCGACTTTGGAAGCTGATATTGCGGAATGGTCACAAAACAATGATATAATCGCAAGACAGGCAAAAATTTGTGACGGAGATATGGATGTTGGGGGATATCTGTTATTCTCATATTCGTCACTTTTTGGCGCTGAAAATGAGTTTACAAAACAACGGGAAAATCTTAAAAAATATCTTAATTCAGGAGAAAATCAATGAACAGCACGGTGATTGTGGCTTTGATTTCTTTTGCTGGTACGCTTTTGGGTACGGCTGGCGGCATTATCGCTTCAAGCAAACTTGTGAATTACCGTTTAGAACAGCTTGAAAAAAAGGTTGATGCGCACAATACGGTAGCCGTACGAGTACCTGTAATTGAAGAAAAAATCAAAACGATAAATCGAAGAATTGCAAAATTAGAACATATAGACCTTGCTGATTTTTGCAACGCAAATTAAAAACTGCAGTCCTTTTTGGGACTGCAGTTTTGTGATTATTTAATAAGTGATTCGCCTGTCATTTCTTCGGGCTGAGGCAACCCCAAAAGCTTGATAATTGTGGGTGATATATCGCAAAGTCTACCGCCTGCACGAAGCTTGCAGTCCTTACCGATAACCGCGAAGGGAACAGGGTTAGTGGTGTGTGCTGTAAAGGGTGAGCCGTCGGTATCTAGCATTCTGTCAGCGTTACCGTGGTCGGCTGTGAGAAGCATTACACCGCCCATTTTTTCGGTTGAATCTTGAACCCTGCCTACGCAGGTGTCAACAGTTTCCACTGCCTTTACTGCGGCATCAAAGAAGCCTGTGTGACCTACCATATCGCAGTTGGCGAAGTTTAAGATAATAACATCGTATTTGCCGCTTTCGATAGCTACGCATACCTTGTCGCAAACTTCGTTAGCGCTCATTTCGGGTTGTAAATCGTAGGTTGCAACCTTGGGTGAGTTAACGAGAATACGGTCTTCGTTTTCGTATTCAACCTCAACACCGCCGTTGAAGAAGAAGGTTACATGAGCGTATTTTTCGGTTTCGGCAATACGAAGCTGTGTAAGGCCGTTTTTAGCAATAAATTCGCCCAAAGTGTTGGTAAGTGACTGCGGCTTGAAAGCAACAGTCACATTAGGCATCGAAGCGTCATACTGTGTCATACAAACATAGAAGACATCGAGCTTACCGCCCTTACGCTCAAAACCCTGGAAAGCATCGTCAACAAAGGTACGGGTAATTTCACGCGCACGGTCGGGACGGAAGTTGAAGAAGATAACGCTGTCACCCGATTTAATTCTCTCGGTGCCGTCGATAACGGTGGGGAGAACAAACTCGTCGGTAATATTTTTGCCGTCAGCGTCAATCTGGGTGTAAGATTCTCTTACGGCCTTAGCACCGTCGTCGGTTTTAACACCTTCGCCGTAAACTAAAGCGGCGTAAGCCTTTTCTACGCGATCCCAACGGTTGTCGCGGTCCATACCGTAGAATCTGCCGAGAACGGTTGCAAGCTTACCGCAACCCAAAACTTCGAGTTTTGCATTCAAAGCGTCGATAAAATCAGCGGCACTTGAGGGCGGAACATCACGGCCGTCAAGCAAAGCGTGGATATAAACGCGGTTAAGACCGTTACGTTTTGCAAGCTCTACCAAAGCGTAGAGGTGTTCAATATGTGAGTGAACGCCGCCGTCTGAGAGGAGTCCCATAAGGTGTAGCGCGCTGCCCTGATTTTTGCAGTTTTCAACTGCTTGCATAAAGGCTTCATTCTTGAAGAAGTCGCCGTCAGAAATAGATTTTGTGATACGGGTGAGTTCTTGGTAAACAACTCTGCCTGCGCCGATGTTGGTGTGACCAACCTCGCTGTTACCCATCTGTCCGTCGGGGAGACCTACATCCATACCTGAAGCGCCGATTTGGGTTGTGGGACATTCTTTGAAAATGCGGTCAAGACGGGGAGTTTTAGCAAAATCTATTGCATTACCCTTGGTTTCTTCATTGAAACCAAAACCGTCCATAATAGTTAAAACAATAGGTTGTTTCATAAATTTTCTCCTGAAATTAAAATTTACGGGAGGGCGCGGAGACCCTCCCCTACAAATAAATTTTTATTATTTGCTTGCAGCTTTTACGATTACTGAGAAATCTTCTGCCTTTAAGGAAGCACCGCCGATAAGACCGCCGTCAACATTAACCTTAGCAACGAGTTCGTCAGCATTGCCTGCGTTCATAGAACCGCCGTACTGGATAGTAACGGTGTCAGCAACTTCCTTGCCGTAAACTTCGGCAATAGCTTCACGAACGAAGCCGTTACCTTCGTCAGCCTGTTGGGCAGTAGCGGTAACGCCTGTGCCGATAGCCCAAACGGGTTCGTAAGCGATTATGATTTTATCGAGGTCTTCAGCCTTTACATTTGTAAGAGCCATCTTGGTCTGGAATTTGAGGAGAGTTTCGGTATAACCGAGTTCTCTCTGCTCGAGTGTTTCGCCAACGCAAACGATAGCGGTAAGGCCAGCTTCGATAGCAGCTAAAGTGCGAAGGTTTACAGTCTGGTCGGTTTCGCCGAAGTACTGTCTTCTTTCACTATGGCCGATAACAACATATTTAACGCCTGATTCAACGAGCATCTGAGCCGAGATTTCGCCAGTGTAAGCGCCCGAAGCCTTGAAGTGAACATTCTCAGCGCCGATTTCGATGTTAGAACCCTTTGCAGCCTCTACAGCAGCAGGGATGTCGATAAAGGGAACACAGAGTACTACCTTGCAGTCAGCACCTGCAACTAAAGGTTTCATTTCGTTAATAAGAGCGGTGGTCTCATTGGGGGTTTTGTTCATTTTCCAGTTACCAGCGATAACTGCTTGTCTTTTTGTCTTGTCCATTTTTATTCTCCTTAAAAATTATGTTATTATACAACTGTAGGGGAGGCGTTTCACCTCCCGCCAAAATTTACGGGAGGGGAGACCCTCCCCTATGATATTTATAATTATTTATCGTTGAGAGCAGCGATACCGGGAAGTTCTTTACCTTCGAGGAATTCAAGGCTTGCGCCGCCGCCTGTAGAAATGTGTGTCATCTTGTCGCCGAAGCCCAAGGTGTTAACTGCTGCCGCAGAGTCACCGCCGCCGATAACTGTAACAGCGTCAGTTTCGGCAAGGCTCTTTGCAACTGCGATAGTACCTTTAGCTAAAATCGGGTTTTCGAAAACGCCCATAGGTCCGTTCCAAACAACAGTTTTAGCGTTCTTAACTTCGTCAGCATAAAGTTCTGCAGTCTTTTCGCCGATGTCAAGGCCCATCATATCAGCAGGGATCTTGTCAGCGTCAACATTGTCAATTTCGATAGGAGCATCGATCGGGTCAGGGAAAGACTTTGTGATAGCGCAGTCAACGGGGAGAAGAATCTTAACGCCTTTTTCTTCTGCTTTTGCCATCATATCACGGCAGTAGTCAATCTTTGTTTCGTCGATAAGTGAAGTACCAACGCCGTAGCCCTTAGCTGCTAAGAATGTGTAAGCCATACCGCCGCCGATAATGAGAGTATCAGCCTTGGTCAAGAGATTTTCAATAACGGGGAGCTTGCTGTCAACCTTAGCGCCGCCCAAAATACAAACGAAAGGACGAATAGGAGTTTCAACAGCGTTGCCGAGGTACTTAAGTTCCTTACCGATAAGGTAACCTGCAGCTGCTTCCTTAACGTGAGATACAACACCAACAGTTGAGCAGTGTGCTCTGTGAGCGGTACCGAAAGCATCGTTTACGAAGATATCAGCGAGTGATCCGAGTTCAGCCGAGAAAGCTTCGCCGTTCTTGGTTTCTTCTGCGCGGTAACGGGTGTTCTCTAAGAGAACAACATCGCCGTCTTTCATAGCTTCAACAGCAGCCTTTGCATTAACGCCTACTACATTGTCGTCAGCCGCGAAAACAACTTCTTTGTCGAGCTTTTCGGAAAGAGCTTTTGCTACGGGAGCCAAAGAAAGTTCAGGCTTGGGTTCGCCCTTCGGCTTGCCAAGGTGAGAGCAGAGGATAACCTTGCCGCCGTCTTCAATTAACTTCTTAATTGTGGGGAGAGCAGCGTTGATACGGTTTTCGTCGGTGATAACGCCGTTTTTAAGCGGAACGTTAAAGTCACAACGAACGAGTACTTTTTGACCTTTTACATTGATGTCGTCAACTGTTTTCTTGTTGAGTGCGTTCATTAGTAACATCCTTTCAAAGTTTGTTAATTTTTTTACAATTATTATTTTACCACAAATAGAAAATTTTTCAATTATTTTTTTAAAAATAATTGTACAAATATTAAACTTCTTCCCATTTATAATTATGCAATTGACCTAAATTCTGAAGTTCGGGGTAATTCCATTGTCGCAAAGCTTCATAAACCGCGATTGCAATTGAGTTCGAAAGGTTTAAACTTCTTATGTCATACTGCATAGGAATTCTGACACAGCGGTCGGGGTTTTTGATAAGCAATTCTTCGGGAAGACCTTTTGTTTCCTTGCCGAAAAGCAGATAGCAGTTGTCGGGGTAGTCGACATCGCTGTGGGTGTGTCTGCCCTTGGTGGTGAAGTAGAAAAATTCACCTTGATTTTTTTCGAAAAATTCGTCAATATTTTCGTAATAGGTAATATCGAGATATTCCCAATAATCAAGACCTGCTCGTTTGAGCTTTTTGTCGTCGATTTTAAAGCCCATAGGACCTACAAGGTGAAGCCTCGCTCCCGTGGCGGCACAGGTGCGCGCAACATTGCCAGTATTCTGCGGAATTTCGGGCTCGACCATTACAATGTTTAACTTTGCCATTTTTATCACCATTTAGTATTATATATCTAATAATTTAGTCTTGTCAAGCATTATAAAAAGTGGTATAATGCTAAAAAATGCTTTGGAGAAGTTATTATGAAGATGTATGACAATATTTTACAAAAGGTAGCACAGTACGAAGAAAAAAGAGGTATAGTTTACGCCAAGACTGACGGAAAACTTTATAAGACTTTAAAGGTTTTATATGTCTTGATTTTTTGCTATACCATGGTTATGAACACATTCTTTTTGTTGGGAACTTCTTTGAGCGAAACTGTTTTTAATGCTCTTAAAAACTCGATTTATACCGTTATAGGTCTTAGTGTGAGTTTGATTGCAAGCCTTGTTATAATGCGCTTTAAGAATAAAATCTGGGCGAATATCGTGTCACTTGTACTTAATGTTCTTTCCTGCACAGGTTTATGCTTTACTTTCGGCGTGCTTTTACAGGATGTAATAGGTTTTAAGGTGAGCTTTTATTGGCGTCATTTGGCACCTCTTTGCCTTATGGTTGCTTTAAGTGTAGCATTATTCATTGTGGCTATAAAAGCAATACTTAAAACTCAGAAAAACTACAAAAAGATTGTTGATAATATTTATACTTCTCACAGCGTTTCGGCAGAGGACAGCAACTTTACTGCAGAAGAATGGGATGAGATTTTGAAGAATATATGAGCAGTTTAAGAGTAATTGCAAAATTGCAAACCGATTTCCCCACGAAATTCGGCATACCGCGCCAAAGCGGGCTGGTAAAAACGGTTGGTAAAATCGTTTTCGAGCCCGATTACCGCGATGAATCGGCGCTTAGAGGACTTGAAGAATTTTCTCATTTATGGCTTATATGGGGATTTTCCGCGAACGAAGAAAAAGCGTGGTCACCGACTGTCCGTCCGCCGCGCTTGGGTGGTAATAAGAGGGTAGGGGTGTTTGCTACGCGCTCGCCAAACCGCCCGAACCCTATTGGTCTTTCAAGCGTTAAGATTGAGAAAATTTTCCGCGATGGTGAAAACGGAACAGTTATTACCGTTTCGGGAGCAGATTTGCTCGATGGCACCCCGATATATGATATAAAGCCGTATCTCGCTTTCACCGATGCTCACCCCGAGGCTGTGAGCGGTTTTGCTGACGGTGTCCGTGAGGATAGTCTTACCGCTGAATTTGCGGACGGTTTACGGGAAAAAATAGACCAAAAGGATATTGATAATCTGATTTCAATTTTACAAAGCGACCCTCGACCGCATTATCATAATGACGACCGTGTTTACGCCTTTGAATATGCGAAATATCATATTGAATTTAAGGTGGAAAACGGCATTTTGACGGTTGTGGGAGTTGATATATTAAAGGATGGAAAAAATGTATAAAATTCTTAGCAAAAAGGTTTTAAACCCGACAGTTACACAAATGGATATTGAAGCGCCGCTTGTCGCCCGTAAGGCACAGGCAGGGCAGTTTATCATACTTCGTGTTGACGAGGACGGCGAGCGTATTCCGCTGACCGTCGCAGGCTTTGATAGAGAAGCGGGAAGCGTCAGGATAATCTTCCAGATTGTCGGCGCGACCACTAAAAAGCTTAACCAAAAAAACGAGGGCGATTACATCACCGATTTCGTTGGTCCTTTGGGTAAAGCGACTGAAACTGATGGCATTAAAAAGGTTTGTATTGTCGGTGGCGGTGTCGGTTGCGCTATCGCGTTGCCTGTGGCTCAAAAACTTAAGAATCAAGGCTGTGTAGTACACTCAATAATAGGCTTTAGGAATAAAGATTTAGTTATTTTGGAGGACGAGTTTAAAAACGCGTCCGACCGACTTACAATAATGACTGATGACGGCTCTTACGGAGAGCAGGGTGTAGTTACAACACCTTTGAAAACCGCGCTTGAAAATGGCGAAGAATATGATGAAGTTATCACAATCGGTCCGCTTATTATGATGAAGTTTGTAGTGGCTACAACAAAGCCTTTCGGTGTAAAGACCACCGTTTCTATGAACCCTGTTATGATTGATGGTACAGGTATGTGTGGCGGGTGTAGACTGACTGTCGGCGGCGAAACTAAGTTTGCTTGTGTTGACGGCCCTGATTTTGACGGTTTTTTGGTCGATTTTGACGAGGCTATGAGCCGCGGAGGTGCATACAAAGAATTTGAGCGCCACGCTTACGAAGATACCTGTAATTTATTTAAAAAGGAAGTGGAATAATGCCTGCAAATATGTCTCTTAAAAGAAATGAAATGCCCACGCAGGACGCAGGCGTTCGTTCATCTAATTTTAATGAAGTGGCTTTAGGTTATAGCGAAGAAACGGCTATAGACGAAGCGCTTCGCTGTCTTGAATGTAAAAATATGCCCTGTGTTTCGGGCTGTCCTGTTAATATTCATATCCCCGAATTTATAGCCCGTATTAAAGAGGGCGATTTTGAGGGTGCTTATCAAATTATTTCTAAATCTTCAAGCCTTCCTGCTGTTTGCGGTCGAGTTTGCCCTCAGGAAACCCAGTGTGAAGCAAAATGTGTTCGCGGTATAAAGGGTGAGAGTGTGGGTATTGGCAGACTTGAACGCTTTGTTGCTGATTGGCACAATGCCCATAACACCGAAAAGGTGCAAAAACCTGCAAGCAACGGTCATAAGGTAGCAATAGTAGGCTCTGGCCCGTCTGGCCTTGCCTGTGCGGGTGATTTAGCTAAAAAAGGATACAGCGTAACCGTTTTTGAAGCGCTTCATTTAGCGGGCGGTGTTTTGGTTTACGGAATACCCGAATTCCGTTTGCCTAAAGCAGTTGTGCAAAAAGAGGTTGATACCTTAAAGGCATTGGGCGTTGAAATAAAGACTAATGTTGTTATTGGTAAGACCATTACTATAGATGAACTGTTTGAAGATGGCTTTGAAGCGGTGTTTATAGGTTCAGGCGCAGGACTTCCGCGCTTTATGGGTATAAAGGGCGAAACCCTTAACGGCGTTTATTCCGCGAATGAGTTTTTGACAAGAAACAATCTTATGAAAGCCTATAAGTCAGATAGCGCAACCCCTGTTATGCAGACCAAAAAGACGGTTGTAGTCGGTGGCGGTAATGTTGCAATGGATGCGGCGCGTACCGCAAAGCGCCTTGGCGCAGATGTTACGGTGGTTTACCGCCGTACCGAAAAAGAACTGCCCGCCCGTCTTGAAGAGGTCGAGCACGCTAAGGAAGAGGGAATTGTCTTCAAATTCCTGACAAATCCGCTTGAAATCAAGGGAAAAGACGGCTGGGTTGATGGTATTATTTGCGAACAAATGAAGTTAAGCGAGCCCGACGAATCGGGTAGAGCCCGACCTGTAAGCGTACCTGACAGCGATTTCGAAGTTGAGGCAGACTGCGTTATAATGTCGATTGGCACTTCACCGAATCCGCTTATAAAAGATACTACTGATGGACTCGAAGTAAACCGTTGGGGTGGAATTGTTGTTAATGAAGATGGGCTTACCTCTAAAACCGCTGTATATGCAGGCGGTGACGCCGTGACAGGCGCGGCTACGGTAATACTCGCTATGGGCGCAGGTAAAACCGCTGCTAAGGCGATTGATGAATATATCAAAGGTAAATAAAACATTGTAGGGGCGTGCATTGCACGTCCTTTTTTAATGCGGAATTCGTAATTCGTAATGCGGAATTAAGGTGTTCGCTTTGCGAACGGATATAAAACGGACGACCAATGGTCGCCCCTACGACAAGTCTATATATAAATGTTGTAGGGGTCGATGCTTTTCATCGACCCGTTAGATTTGATGTGTTTTGAAGGGCTGATGTGGGCATCAGCCCCTACAAAAAGTCTGTTGAGAAGCCTTTTTTCTTTTACACCTTGAAATCTCTAAAATTATGTGCTATACTTGACTATGCCAAACTAACTGAATATTTGTGAAAGAGAATAATTTTATAATCAGTAACAACACTTTTTCTACACTTATTGTGGTTTGCTTTTTATAAAAATGCAAACTTCGCACGATTTGTGTAGAAAAGCTTGTTCTTTTTCACAATCGGTTAGTTTGGCGACTATCTCGGAGTTTGCGTTTTTTGTGCGTCTGCTTCGGTGGGCGCACTTTTTATTTTGGAGAAAAATTATGATAGATTATACAAATTATCAAAACTGGAAAAATTCCCATTCATTAGAAATGGAGGATTTATCACTATCAAAACCTACTGATTTATTTATTTTTGTTCGTTTCACTCAAAAAACACCAATAAATTTACAGTCTAGAAAAATGTTATTTGCCGAGACATTAGAAGAAGCAATGGGATTTATACGGCATATTTTTCTATACGATATTTTAAATGATATAACTGATGATTTAAGAACTGATTTTAAAGAAAATTTTGATATCACTCAAACTGATGCAGTATCAGTTATAAATAAATGGTTTAAATTAGGAAAATTGTCAAAAAATGCGAATGGTTTGCAATTAAAGAAATTTTGTAGAGATTTTAATTTAGAGTTTTCTATTCGCAAAAATGTTGAATATGAAATTCAAGTTTTAAATGGGGTAAATGAATTGCACAGATTTTTAAATAAATATTTTGCGGAAGATGAAAATTTTGATAAGAAAAAGTTTAGTAATATTTGTAGTAATTATTTTTTTGTGCCCAAACTTTTAAAAGATTATCTTGATTTATTATTTAAATAAAAAATGTGTGTAGAAAAATTTTTTCTACACACATTTTCATTTTAGTTTTATAAAACCGAGAATCAGCGATATTTTTTCAAAATGCGATATGATATAAATCCACCCACGCCCGCAGGTATATCGCGTTCAAAGCACATATCGTGCCCATCGGGCATATCGTAAATCCTGCAAAGGATTTATATCGCGGTGTTTCGCCCTTTGGGCGAAACACTAACTATATTACTTTACTCAAGAAATCTTGAAGTCTCGGGCTTTTTGGGTTGCTGAAGAGCTCTTGCGGAGCGCCTTCTTCCATAATGATACCCTCGTCAATAAAGAATACGCGGTCTGCAACTTCACGCGCAAAGCCCATCTCGTGAGTAACAACAGCCATTGTCATACCCTCGCTTGCGAGGCTTTTCATAACCTCAAGAACTTCGCCGACCATTTCGGGATCGAGCGCCGAAGTCGGCTCGTCAAAGAGCATTACTTCGGGTTGCATACAAAGTGCGCGGACAATAGCTACACGCTGTTTCTGTCCCCCCGAAAGCTGTGAGGGGTAGGAGTTGGCTCTGTCGGCAAGTCCTACGCGATCTAAAAGCTTCATAGCGCGTTCTTCGGCTTCTGCCTTAGAAAGACCGAGAAGTTTTATCGGTGCCATTGTCATATTGTTAAGCACAGTCATGTGAGGGAAGAGGTTAAACTGTTGGAAAACCATTCCCATCTTCTGACGGTGAACATTTATGTTGGTTTTTGGGTCTGTAATGTCGGTTCCGTCAAAGATAATCTGACCGCCTGTTGGTTCTTCCAAAAGGTTAAGGCAACGCAAAAAGGTCGATTTACCAGAGCCTGAGGGACCGATAATACAAACAACCTCGCCCTTTTTGATTTCGGTATCAATGCCGTTTAAAACTTGGATTTTATCAAAGCTTTTTTGTAGGTTTTTAACCTCGATTAGTGTTTCATTAGTGGTCACTCTTGCGCAGCCTCCTTTCTAATAGATTTAAAAAGTATGTAAATATCATTACAAGTACAAGATAAATTGCCGCGAGTACAAGATAGGGAACAAAGGCATCGTAATAATCCGCAACAATGGCGCGAGCGGCTCTTGTTAGGTCGAAAACGGTGATAAAGCCTGCAACCGAGGTTTCCTTAATCATTACGATAAATTCGTTACCTAAAGCGGGCAAGATGTTTTTAATAGCCTGCGGAAGAATGATTTTGGTCATTGTGGTACCGTAGGTAAAACCTAAGGAACGGCCTGCTTCCATTTGTCCTTTGTCGATTGACAAAATACCTGAACGGATAATTTCGGCAACATAAGCGCTACTATTGATACCGAAAACGAGAATAGCGATAAACAGCGCTTTATATTCGAAATCGCGCCAAGCGGTTGCAAATATACCGAAATAGAAGAGAAGCAACTGAACCATAATTGGTGTACCTCTGATTATGGTAATGTATACATTAGCAACACCGTTTAAGAATTTTGTAAATATGTTTTTGTGGGGGATTACCTTGCATACAGCAAGCAAAGCGCCCAAGAGTACACCAATCATTACCGCGATAATAGAGATAATAAGGGTGTATTTCAAACCGTCGATAAGTAGAAGATAACCTTTACCTTCTACAAAGATTCTATAAAATCTTTCAAAAAAATTGTCAAACAATAAATCACAGCCTTTTTTACAACGAAAAGCATCGCCTTTTACGACGATGCTTTGTCGGGGATATTATTTTAAATCGTATTTGTCGTAGAGTTCTTGAATTTTGCCTTCAGTAATGAGTTCGTCAAGAGCCTTGTCGATTGCTTCTTTAAGCTCGGTGTTGCCCTTTTGAATAGCGATACCGTAATCTTCAACTGTCAATGCAACATCGATAACCTTTGCAACATCTTTGTTTTGAGCAGCTGCTTCTTTAGCAACGGGGCCATCCATTACGATAGCGTTGAGGTTGCCGTTTTTGAGGTCGTTGATAGCAAGACTTAAGTTTTCGTAAATCTTAACTTTTGCATCCTTGATGCCGGGGAATTCCCAGTCAGCATTGCCTTCAACATAACTTTGACCTGTGTAACCTGAGCAAACACCGATTGTTTTGCCTTCGAGTTGCTTATCAAGTTCTTCTTTGGTTGTGCCTGTAAAGGTTTCGTCCTTAGCGCCTACGATAAGTAATTGAGCGGTGTTGTAATAAGCCTTTGAGAAGTCAACCGATTTAGCACGCTTAGCGTTAACGGTAAGACCGGAAAGACCGATGTCACAAGAACCGCTTGCAACTGCTGCGATTACACCGTCAAATTCCATATTATCGAACTCGATTTTGTAGCCAATCTTTTCAGCAATAGCGTTAATCATGTCAACATCGAAACCAACATAGTTGCCGTCTGCGTCGAGGCTTTCAAAAGGTTCAAACTCAGCGTTTGTAGCAATTTTTAATACCTTTTCAGTTTCTTCGGGTTTGTCAGCACCGCAACCTGCAAAGCAGAAAAGCATTACAACTGCGAGTACTAATGCTAATAATTTTTTCATAAATATACACTCCTTAAGTAATTTGTATTGTGAGTATACCACAGGTATACGGGTTTGTCAAGTGCTTTTTTGAATATTTATGCAAATTTTTTGCATAAATATTCAAAACTTAATGTTTTTTATGTAATAGAACGAATTAATCGTCTATTTGCGGGTCGGTTGCACTTGCATAAATAGCTTCAATTTCTGCCGACGGTTTTTTGTCAAGCAAGGTGAAGATTACGGCACAAATTGTGCTGATTATAAATCCTGGTACGATTTCATAAACCATTGTATCGCAAATAACGGGGGTGGTAACAGTGCTTGTAAAGAGAACAAGCCAAGCGATATCGGCAATTGCACCGCCTATAATACCTGCAACTGCGCCCTTGTATGTAAGTCTCTTCCAGAAAAGTGAGAGAATAACAACAGGACCGAAAGCAGAACCGAAAAGTCCCCACGCATTTTCAACCATAGCCATAATATTTGAAGCCCAGGAATCAGCCTTGCCAAGACCGCTTACTGCAATGAAGAAAGCAATCATTGTAACTGCAAAAACGACCAAACGGCCAACCCATAAAAGTTCTTTATCGGTTGCTTTGCTTTTGCGGATAATCGGATTATAAAGGTCGCTTGTGAAGGAAGATGAAGCCACCAACAATTGACTGTCAGCAGTGGACATAGCCGCAGCAATAATTGCCGAAAGCATCAAACCTGCAATAAAGGGCGGGAAAATATCAAGAGCGACTTCAATAAATACTCTGCTCTGAGCACCTACAGGCAAAAGCTTTTGAGCGAGCGCTGTGCCTTCGCTTAATATATATGTACGGCCGAGCCAAGCGATTACAATAGTAGTACCTAAGGTCAAAACCAACCATGTGATAGCTACAGTTGCAGACTTTTTAACAAGCTTTGAATTTTTAATAGCCATAAAGCGTACCAAAATGTGGGGCATACCGAAGTATCCAAGTCCCCAACCAAGACCTGAAACGATGTCGGTCCAAGGTACAACAAAGGGGTTGCTGCCGAATTCTGCAATACCTTCGGCGAAAGCACCGCCAAAGCTTGCATCGAATTTTCCTATTAAAAGCATAACAATAGGAGTAGAAACCAAAGCGACAAACATCAGTAAACCTTGGAAAAAGTCGGTCCAGCAAACCGCCTTATAACCGCCAAGGAAGGTGTATGTAAGAACTAAGATGGCAAAAATCAGCATTGCTAAAAGCTTGCGTGTTTCGAACCAAGGAATAACTGTCGCAAAAACTTCAGCGCCTGCATTGAATGCCGAAGCCACATAAACCGTGAAGCTTATTAAAAAGATTATAGCGCAAACAACCTTAAGAACAGGGCTCGAAGTTGCAAAACGGTTTGTCAGATACTGCGGTAAGGTTATTGAGTCGTTTGCAGCTTTTGAGAAACGGCGCAAACGGCGTGCAACAAAAATCCAGTTAGCAATAGTGCCGAGAGCAAGACCGATACCGATCCACACCTTGCCCAATCCAAAGGCAATAATGCTTCCTGGGAAGCCCATCAAAAGCCAACCGCTCATATCGGATGCCTGCGCGCTCAAAGCGGTAACCCAAGGTCCCATACTTCTGCCGCCTAAAAAGTATTCTTTTTCGCCGCCGCTTCTTGATTTGTAGAAGAAAAATATTCCTACAACCAATATGACAACGAAGTAGAGTATAAATGCTAATGCCATATTATACATCCTTTCAAAAAATATTTAATCCATTATATCACAAATATTGGCAAATAGCAAGAATTTATTGATTTAAAGTCAAAAAATACTGTGTGTGGTAATTTTGGTGTCCTCCATAATTTGATGTATAAGCACTTCGACAGTATCGGCATACTCATAAAACAGGATATTATCTTTTTCCTTTGCATATATATTAAGAAGCGAAATTGCCTTTTCAATATCGTCAATGCGGTCGTGGTTAACAAACACCGAAAGCGTTTTTTCGCGCTTGTCCCAATAGTCCTCAAATTCTTTGGCTTCCTTTACGGCGGTTTTCTCCTGCTTATAAACCGAAACCGAATTGTCGAGCAATTTTTTTGCCTTTTCGCAACTGTCGGTAATATAAAAAAGGCTGGTAAGATAGGTTGCGACTACCAATATAAATATAACACCTGCGATTATAAGTCTTTTCATTATATATTAAACCTTCTTTATAATACATATATTATCGTAGCGGTCGAGCGTCATTAAAAACACCTTGTCGGCTTGTGTTTGATTGGCGCTAAGTTTTTTATTGAGCGTATCCGCTGTTATATTAAGCGCTTTGAGAGAATCTTTTAATACCTTTCCGTCGCTGATAACAGGGAGAGGGAGCGCTTCCTTGTCCTTTTTAACTCCCATATCCTTAGCGGTCAGCGGTTGGTCACCGCCTTTTAACAGCACGCTTAGTTCGCCGTTAACTTCAAGCACTGCGAAAGCAACGGTTGAAATATCAAAAACATTCTGTCCTCGCAATAGCTCAACAAGATCCAAAACTGTCATTCGCACATTTTTAAGGGCATTTTGGTCGACAACGCCGTTGTTTATAATTACGACAGAGTTACCGCTCATAAACTTTCTGATTTTAAAACTCTTTAAGGAAAGCACCGACATCACGATTTCGAGGACTATCAGCATAAAAATTGCGACAACACCGCTTAATATCGGCTGTGTGATATCCTGAAGTGGAATTGCCACGATTTCGGATATTAAGAGGGTAATAACAAGCTCGTTCGGTTGCATATCGCCGATTTGCCGTTTACCCATAACCCTTATTGCAAAGGTCACGAATACATATAATATAATAGTGCGAATAATAGTTGTAATCATTTTATCACCAAAAATATTATTAGCCGAAACCCTATAAAATATTAAAAACCGCTGTGATCAGCGGTTTTTAATTGATACTATATGATTTGTAATAAATTCTATATTCGAAAATTCGTTTTGTAGCATTTGTGCGAGCGGTTCGACTATAATGTCTTCAGTATTAAAGTGTCCTGCATCAAAGAGTGCGACGCTCGAAAGCTCGGCTTCCATAAAGTGATTGTGCTTAACATCTGCCGTAACCAAAGCATCACAGCCGAAGTTTTTCACTTCGCTTATGAAATTTCCGCCACTACCTGAACATACGAGAATTTTCTCGATTTTCTCTGCGCAATCGGTGTATTTTATACAACCACCGAGAGCGGTTTTAAGCTTTTGTGCCAGTGCGTCTGGGGTAATGGGGGGAACAGAGCACTTTTTTAAGGCGTAGCCGTCACTCGCAATAACGGTTTCTACTGCTAAGGGCGAGAGCACCTTGCAAAGCGTATCATTAACACCGCCTACACCGATATCAAGATTTGTGTGCATCGAAATAACCGAAATATTATTTCTTATCGCTTCGTATACAATACTGCCTTTAAGCACATTTTTTAAAGGTGTAAAAATAACGGGGTGGTGGGTGATAATAAGTTCTGCATCGTTTTCTATAGCGGTTTTTATAGCCTTCATTGTGCAGTCAAGCGTTACAACCGCTTTTGTCACTTCTTGTGACTCGTCACCGATAAGAATACCGACATTATCGAAATCGCAAGCGGTATCGACGGGGAATTTACGGTTTAGAAATTCGAAAATATCTTTAACTTTCATCATTACGCCTTCTTCTGAAAAGAATCCTTAAGCGCTACTGTGCGGTTGAAGACAAGCTTATCATCGCTCGAATCATTATCGACACAGAAGTAACCCTGACGCATAAATTGGAAAGTATTGCCAATCTTAACCTCAGCCAAAGACTTGTCAATTTTGCAGTTTTCAATTACTGTTAAGGATTCGGGGTTGAGATTGTCAGCAAAGGACGAAACGCCCTCTTCGTCGCTGGGGTTTGGTACATTGAAAAGGCGCTCGTAAAGGCGAACTTCTGCATCGATGCAGTTATTTGCATCAACCCAATGCAAAGTACCCTTAACCTTTCTGCCGTCAGCGGTCTCACCGCCAAAGCTTTCGGGGTCGTAGGTCGCGTGAACAACCGTAATGTTGCCGTTCTCATCAGTTTCGTGGGAAGCGTACTTAATATAATAAGCCGACTTCAAACGAACTTCTTTTGCGGGGCAAAGACGGAAATATTTGCCTGGCGGGTCTAACATAAAGTCGTCCTGCTCAATGAAAATTTCCTTAGAGAAAGTAACCTTTGTTTTGCCAAGTTCGGGCTTGTTGGGGTTGATATCAACGGCGATTTCTTCGGTTTTTCCCTCGGGATAGTTGTCAATTACAACCTTTAAAGGACGAAGGACTGCCATTGCTCTGTCGGCATTCTCGTTGAGATAATCGCGAACGCAAGACTCTAAAAGCGCATAGTCAATAACACTGTAAGCCTTGGAAACACCGATTTTGTCAACAAAGTTGCGTACTGCCTCTGACGGATAACCGCGTCTTCTCATGCCGCATATTGTAGCCATACGCGGATCGTCCCAACCGCTCACAAGTCCGTCATTAACAAGCTTTAAGCACTTGCGCTTGCTGGTGAGAGTGTAGTTTACATTCATTCGTGCAAACTCAATCTGACGGGGAGGGGTGGGGATTTCGAGAACCTCTAAGAACCAGTTGTAAAGAGGTCTGTGGTTTTCAAATTCTAAAGAGCAAAGCGAGTGGGTAACACCCTCTTTAGCGTCACTCAAAGGGTGAGCGAAGTCATACATCGGGTAAACGCACCACTTGTCGCCTGTGCGGTGGTGGGTGGCTTTCATAATGCGGTAGATAATCGGGTCGCGCATATTAAGGTTCGAAGAAGACATATCAATCTTAGCGCGAAGTACCATTGCGCCGTTTTCAAATTCACCAGCAGTCATTCTTGCAAATAAATCTTTGGTTTCTTCAATGGGGCGGTCACGGTAGGGGCTGTTGATACCTGCTTCAGTCAAAGTACCACGCATTTCCTTAATCTGTTCGGGTGTTGACTCGTCAATATAAGCGAGTCCCTTATCTATAAGCTTTAATGCGCATTCGTAGATAAAGTCAAAATAGTCAGATGCATAGTAAACATTATCCCATTCGAAGCCGAGCCACTTGATGTCTTCTTTAATAGCATCTACATACTCAACATCTTCTTTTGTGGGGTTGGTGTCGTCAAGTCGCAAGTTACACTTACCGCCGTATTTTTCAGCGGTGGCAAAGTCAATACAAATAGCCTTTGCGTGACCTATATGAAGATAGCCGTTAGGCTCTGGCGGGAAGCGGGTTTGCACCTTCTCGTAAACACCCTCTGCCAAATCTTCGTCAATAAAATCGTGTATAAAGTTGGAAACCTTGGTTTCCTCTGTTTTAATAATTTCTTCCATAAACTAACCTCTTATCGCGTTTTCAATACGTTCGATACATTTATCCTTGCCCAAAACCTGCATAATACTGCAAAGGTCAGGGGTGTTTCGTCTGCCTGTAATTGCTATTCTAAGAATAGTACTCAAATCACCTGCACTACCCTTGTAAGCATCGGGATTGGCTTTATATTCCTTGGTTTCCGAAGCGAAATTGAGAGTCGGTGCAATTTCTTTTATTTTATTAAACCAAGTTTGTTTATCGTCTTCGGGAGAGTAAACTTCCTTGTAAGCGGTAAGGAATGCCACAGCATCCTCTTTTGCAATATTTTCAGGCAATGTAATATCAGGGGTGTAATATTCCTCGAACATATATGAGAAATAATCCTTGACCTCGTTCCATTTTGCAATATCCTTACGGGGCTTGGGCACATCGCGGTCGATAGCGAAAACAGCCTTTGAATAATCGGGGTTTGCGGTTAATACCTTGTAGAACTCGTTGTCGAATTCCTTGGACCATGCGGTAACATAATCATAAACTTGTCCGCTTGAGAGTCGGCAAACTAAGTTTTTGCTGACATCGAGAAGCTTAACACCGTCAAACAATGCGCCCGAAACGCTCATTTTCTTCAAATTGAACTTAAAGTCTTTGTAAGATTTATCGGGATTAGCGCGGCGCCAATCTTCGAAGTCGGAAGCGGCAACCGTCATAAGATACTCGATAACACATTCGCTCATATAACCCTCTTCTGCAAAGAAATGAACCGCGGCCTCGGGGTCTTTACGCTTGGAAATCTTACGCTTTGCGCCGTTGTCGAGCTTCATTATCGGGGAGATGTGACCAAACTTTGGCACCTTGAAGCCCAGAATCTTGAATAACTGAATGTGCTTAGGTACAGACGAAATCCACTCGTCACCGCGAAGCACGTGGGTTGTGTGCATCAAATGGTCGTCAATAGCGTGCGCAAAGTGGTAGGTCGGTATTCCGTCGGATTTAAGGAGTACAAAATCCTCGTCATTTTCGGGCATTTCGATTTTGCCCTTGATAGCATCCTCGAAAACGATTTTATTTTCCTCGTTGCCGGGGGACTTTAAGCGGATTACGAACGATTTTCCTGCATCAACTAAAGCTTTTGCCTCGCCGTAAGAAATTCCGCGGTATTTTGCCCACTTTCCATGATAGCCGGTTCTGACTTTCATTGCTTCCTGCTCGGTGCGAAGAGCCTCGAGTTCTTCGGGTGTGCAGAAGCAGGGGTAGGCAAGACCCTGTCGGATAAGCTCCTTAACATAGGTTTGATAAATTTCCGCACGGTGGCTTTGTTGATAGGGACCATAGTCGCCCTTTTGCTCGGTACCGCTTATAAAACCTTCGTCAGGGGAAATACCAAAACGGTTAAGACCGCCTATGATATCCTCGATACCGCCCTCAACCTCGCGTTTTTTGTCGGTGTCTTCAATACGGGTGAAGAACACACCGCCCGAAGAGGTTGCAGTAATGCGGTTTACAAGAGAAGCGAAAAGCACGCCCAAGTGTAGATAACCTGTGGGACTGGGGGCTATTCTTACAACCCTTGCGCCCTCGGGTAAATTACGGGCAGGGTAGAGGTTTTCGTAATAATCGGGGGTTTTATCAATGTTAGGTAATAATAAATCTGCAAGTAAAATATTTTCTGACATATTAGCTCCTGTTTTAAAAAACAAAGGGTATTCAAAATACCCTTTGTAAGATTTAGTCTTTTGACAAAAGTTTGTTGAGCTCGGACATAAAGGTGTTGATGTCCTTGAACTGACGGTAAACCGATGCGAAGCGTACATAAGCTACTTCGTCAATGTTCTTAAGCTTTTCCATAACCAATTCGCCGATTTTCTCGCTCGTAACCTCGCGGTCGAGAGAGTTCTGGATAATGGTTTCGATATCGTCAATCATTTTGTCGAGCATATCGATAGATACGGGACGTTTTTCGCAAGCGCGCAAAAGACCGTTCATAATCTTGTTGCGGTTGAAGGTTTCGCGTGACTTATCTTTCTTGATAACGATAATCGGAAGACTTTCAATTATCTCATAAGTGGTGAAGCGCTTAGCACACTGCAAGCACTCGCGCCTGCGTCGGATTCTTTGACCTTCGTCGGTGGGTCGAGAGTCGATTACCTTGCTTTCTTCATAGGCACAAAAAGGACAATTCATAACAAATACTCCTTAAAATTTAAAATTTTACCAAATTATTACTTGTATTATTCTACATATAGTGGTAAAATACAAGTGAAAATTTTAATTTTTGGAGGCATTTTATGGCTTATTTACAGTTAGAAACAGTGAAATCAGGTGATACGGTTGCAATTATGCATACCACAATGGGTGACATTAAGATAAAACTCTTTAAAGACAAGACACCCAAAACCTTTGAAAACTTCACAACCCACGCTAAAAACGGCTACTATAACGGTCTTATTTTCCACCGCGTTATCAAGGATTTTATGATTCAGGGCGGTGACCCGCAAGGTACAGGTATCGGCGGTGAATCTATCTGGGGCAGAAGTTTTGAGGACGAGTTTACCCCCGAACTTCACAATCTTCGCGGCGCGCTTTCTATGGCAAACGCAGGTCCTAACACAAACGGCAGTCAGTTCTTTATTGTACAGGCTAATACCGTACCGTCTAATATGCTCGACCAGATGGAAGATTTGCCCGAAGCATTCCCACCCGAATGTGCTAAGGCTTATTCAGAAATGGGCGGTACACCTTGGCTTGACTACCGTCACACAGTTTTCGGTCAGGTTTATGAAGGAATGGATGTTGTTGACGCTATCGCAAATGTAAAGGTCGGCGCCAATGACAAGCCTGTAGTAGCAGTTGAAATTGAAAATATTGAAATAATTGAAATTTAGACTACAAAACCGCGGATTTTCTCCGCGGTTTTTTTAAAAAATGTAAAGTAAGTTTGCTTGAAAACAATAGGAAATTAGTTTAAAATATAATTCGGGAGTGATATGTCATGAAAAATTTTACTGATGCCAAGTTTAAAGAAAACGAGTTATATCTGACCGCTTTGTCAAAACAGTTTCCGACAGTGCGTACTGCCGCGGCTGAGATTATAAACCTTTGCGCTATTCAGAATCTACCAAAAGGTACCGAGCATTTTATATCGGATATTCACGGCGAGTATGAGGCTTTTCGGCATATACTAAATAACGCTTCGGGTTCTATAAGGGAAAAGATCGATATACTTTTCAGAGGGGAACTGCCCGATAACGAGCGTGCCGAGCTTGCAACGCTCATATATTATCCAAGACTAAAGCTTAAAGAAATTGTTTCTAGAAATGCCGATTGCGAGCAGAAATACCAAAAAATTTTGACTCAGCTTTTGGAGATTATCCGTTTTGTGTCTTCGAAATACACACGAAGCAAGCTTCGTAAGGCGCTCACACCCGAATATTCATACATTTTAGAAGAACTTATAATGAATGACGAAATCGGCGCACAGAACCGCACTTTGTATCACGAAAATATCCTTAGCAGTATTATCGATTTAGGTCAGGCAGAGGATATGATAATTGATTTATGTTCCACCATAAAACGCCTTATTATCGATAAATTGCATATTGTAGGCGATATCTATGACCGAGGGGCTAGACCTGATATTGTTCTGGACGATTTGACGGCGCATCACGGCGTTGATATACAGTGGGGGAATCACGATATTTTATGGATGGGAGCGGCTTCAGGAAGCCGAACTTGTATTGCAAACGCGCTCAACAATTGTTTTACATACAGCAATCTTGATACTATCGAAATCGGTTACGGAATAAGTCTTCGACCGCTCGCCCTCTTTGCTACTAAGACCTATCAGGGCAAGGATCTTTCCTGCTTTATGCCAAAGGGAAACAGCAATAGCGTAAAGCCAATAAACGCTCCTGATTTAATTGCTATGATGCATAAGGCGATTGCGGTAATTATGTTTAAGCTTGAGGGGCATATAATAAAACGAAATCCGAATTTTTGTATGCAAGACCGCCTGATGCTCGAAAAGGTTGACTACAGTACGGGGACGGTTGTCATAGACGGCAAACGTTATGCTTTGAAGGACTCCGATTTTCCAACAATTAACCCCGACTCGCCCTATGAATTGACCGTCGAAGAAGAACAGGTTATGGAACAGCTCAAAAGCGCTTTTCACCGCAGTGAAAAGCTGAGACGGCATATAGATTTTTTGTTTAAAAACGGCAGTCTTTATAAGTGCTATAATAACAATCTTTTGTTCCATGGATGTATTCCTATGAATGAAGATAAAACCCTTATGGACATTGAGGTTGACGGAAAATATTTGAACGGAAAATCACTCTTAGATGCAATAGAGCGTATTATCCGCCGCGGATACTATTCCTCTTGGGATTCCGAAGATAAAAAGAGGGGAAAAGACCTTATGTGGTTTTTGTGGTGCGGCAAAAATTCGCCGCTTTTTGGCAGAAGCCGAATGTGTTCGTTTGAGCGACTTTTGATAAGCGACCAAAAAACCCATACTGAACCGCGCAATCCGTATTACAGACTGTACCACGATGAAGATGCGTGTATAAAAATATTGCACGAATTTGGGCTTAATAATCCTCACAGCCATATTATAAACGGGCATATTCCCGTAAGTCGCATAAAAGGCGAAAGCCCTGTCAAAGCAAACGGAAGACTTATCGTTATCGACGGCGGATTTTGCAGATTTTATCAGGATAAAACAGGAACTGCAGGTTATACGCTTGTCTATAATTCCTACGGCATGTACATCGCTTCGCACGAAACTTTTGCAGGTGTTAGCGAAGCCGTTTCGCAGAATAAGGACATACTATCGACTAACACCGTTTTTGATGTTATGGAAAAGCGTATATGCGTTCGTGAAACAGACGAGGGCAAAAAAATCCAAAACCAAATCGACGGACTGACAATGCTTTTATCAGCCTACCAAAACGGTTTCTTGAGCGAAAATGCTTTTTGATTGAAAAGTACAGCTTTTTTGTTAAATTTTTTCTTAAAACTGCTTGAAAACGGCATTTTTAGTGATATAATTAAAGTTAACAAAATAAAACAGGGGATGTTTAAAGTGTTATCACGGTCAAAGCGCATTGATATGTGCAACGGTCCGATTTTTGTCAATGTCATAAAGTACACCGTTCCGATAATCTGCACTTCGGTTTTGCAGTTGCTTTTTAATGCGGCTGACCTTGTTATCGTGGGCAGATTTTGCGGTAGCGACAGTGTTGCAGCGGTTGGCGCAACCAACTCGCTTATACATCTTATCGTAAATCTTTTTATCGGTATGTCAATAGGCGTAAGCGTTAGTGTCGCAAATGCTGTGGGAGCGGGAGATACCAAAAGAATTTCCAAAACGGTACACACCGCTATACCTCTTGCTGTAATTTGCGGCGCAATAATTACACTTTTGGGGCTTACATTGTCCAATCCAATATTGAGTATGATGGGGACCCCCGAAAATATTTTACCCCTTTCTACCTTGTACACCCGTATATATTTTTGCGGTATGATACCAACCTTGCTTTTTGAGTTTTCGGCGGCGATTTTCCGAGCTTCAGGGGACACCCAAACACCCCTTAAGTATTTAAGCCTTTCGGGAGTTATAAATGTTGGACTTAATGTAATTTTTGTAACGGTAATTAAGCTTGATGTAGCAGGTGTTGCGCTGGCAACCGTTTCGGCGCAGATTGTTTCCTGTACCTTGATGATTTTAGCCCTTGCACGCAGAAACGATAACTTTAAACTTGTTCTCAAAAAAATTCGTATCCACCGAGAAGAGCTTTTAAAAATTGTAAAAATCGGTCTTCCGTCGGGATTGCAGTCATCGGTTTTCTCGATGTCAAATGTTATTATTCAGTCGTCGGTTAACTCCTTCGGTGCGGCGGCGATAGCAGGTAATGCCGCGGCGGCGAGTATTGAAGGCTTTGTTTATGTTGCGATGTCTGCCTTCCAACAGACCTCGCTTAACTACACAGGGCAGAACTACGGCGCTAAAAATTCAAAGCGGATACTTCGCGCTTTTTATGCCAATATGATTTGTGTTACGGTTATGAGTATCGTAATTATCGGCGTGGTGTATGCTTCGAAAATACCGCTATTGTCTCTTTATATAACCGACAGCCCTGCATCGATAGATTTCGGTATCAAGCGTATGTATTATATTTGTCTTTTCTATTTTATGTGCGGTATATTCGAGGTTTTAAACGGTGCGGTGCGCGGTATGGGACATTCACTCGTTACTATGTTTATCTCTATTTTTGGTGTCTGCGGTGTAAGACTTGTTTGGATATTTACAATTTTCAAAACCCACCACACTCTTGATACGCTTTATGTATCCTATCCTATTTCTTGGGGTGCTTGCATAGCGGCGCTCATAGTGGCATTTATAGTTATTTATGGCAAGGTTAAAAATTTTTTTGACGGTACACCGAAAATCACCAAAAAAACTTAATATACCAGAATATAAACACTCCAATTGCAAAAGATAATGCAAAAGGAGTGTTTTTTATGCGACTAAATAATAATCAGTACTCTCAAATGGTGAAAAAATATTCTCCGCCGTCGCCAAAGCTTAAGGACTGTACCGCGGCATTTTTGGTGGGCGGTTTTATATGCACTTTGGGGCAACTGTTGATGGAACTTTATAAGACAACTTTAGCACTTGACGAGGAACGCGCAAAAATCGCAGTAACAGTAAGCCTTATATTTTTGTCGGCATTGCTTACAGCCCTAAAGGTTTTCAGCAAAATCGCAAAGGTTGCAGGCGCTGGCACCCTCGTCCCAATAACAGGCTTTGCCAACGCGGTGGTATCGCCCGCGATAGAGTTCAAGGCCGAAGGCTTTGTCTTAGGTGTTGGCGCTAATATGTTCAAAATCGCAGGTCCTGTTATCGTTTACGGTACGGTAGCGAGTGTGATTTATGGGGTTGTTTATTGGATGACGACGTTGTTTTAATGTGTAATGCGTAATAAAATGTGTCGGCTATGCCGACGGATA